>CAZFUK010000152.1:0-10258 GCA_964522005.1 uncultured Anaerolineales bacterium
CCCGTAAGCCTCCGCGAAGGCTAGCAGCGCCTGCTCGAAGACGGCCATTGGGGGGCGGACCAGGCCCGCGCCGACTTGGCCGATGCCCGCCTGCTTGTGGGCGATACCGGTGTTGACCCGTGGCGTGATGCCCAGTTCGACCACGGCCCGGATATCTATACCGACGGGCGTCCCGCGAAAGTCGAGGGCCGGGATGGTGAAGTGCCCGTGCTCGGCCAGGGTAATCTCGTACATCTCCAGCGTGGCGTTGAGGGCATCGCGCGGCGAGCCGCTGACGAAGGTGACGATGGCGGGGGCGGCGGCCATGGCGAAGGCGCCGATGCCGGCCGTCTCGGTGATGGTGCTGTCGCCAATGTCGGGGTTCGCGTCGGCGCTGCTGAAGCCGGAGAAGTAGAGGCCGTCGGGGACCTGGGCGGGCGCGGTAAACCAGCGGTCGCCCAGCCCACTCACGCGGATGCCGAAGTCGGTACCGTTGCGGGCCATCGTGCTGACCAGGGTGCTGCCCTCGACCCCGTGCGCCGCGTCGGCCATCGCTTTACAGGCGGCCATGACGGGGTTGAGGACGCTCAGGGCGGTGTCGCCGATGAAGCGTAACACATCGGCGGCGACCGCCTGGTCTCGCGCCGCGCGGCTGACCAGGGGCGCGAGGCTCTTGAGGAACAGGAGCGAGCCGGCCTTGTTGCGGTTGTGGCCCTCGTCGCCCATGTGCAGCGCCTCGGCCAGCAGGGCGCGGATGTCCATCCCCTCACTCAGGGCCAGCGCGTCGGCCAGCACCGGCCCCATGGTCTCGTTCATCCAGCGCAGTTTCGCCAGCACCTCGGGGGCGTAGGCGCCGTAGCGCAGCACCTTGCCATAGCCCTCGTTGAGGTTGGAGTAGGCCTGGTTGCCATGCGTGACGTTGTCCAGGACGTAGACCATCATCGAGGCGGAGGTCACACCGGCCATTGGGCCGACGGTCTGGTGGTGGTGGCAGGGGGCGAAGTCCACTTCGCCCGCCTCGACCATCGCCACGGCCTGGGCCTCGTCCTGCGCCATCCCCTCGTAGAGCAGCGCACCGATGACCGCGCCCCGCAGCGGCCCCGACATGCGCTCCCACTTAATGGGCGGCCCCGCGTGGAGGATGAGGTTGTCGCGCATCCCTGGCACCACATCCCGCGCCCGCGCCACAGTGCGCAGGATGGGCCGGGCGGACATCATGCGTTCGACGGCTGTTTGGTTGGCAGCTGCTATATTCAACATGGTGGTCTCCTGGGATGGAAGACTAATGACTGATGACTGATGACTAGATATGGCTTAAGAGGCCCAATGCGTCCTCGTCAAAGGCACCGTCAAGGGCCTCGTCATACTTCACGACGTAAGGGGTTTGATCTTCACGTGCTGCCCGGCTTGAGGGTTGGCTGCGCTTGGCCTTGAGATGACCAGCGAAGCTGTTAATTTGACGTGCGACATTTGACAGACGCGAAGCGTAGGCCTCATGCTCTGCCAGACTAATGAGATTACGCGACAAGGCACGGTTTAGCCAGTATTTCGTCTCGAATAGGCTACCGCGCGCGTAATACAGGAATTGGATTTGCTCCCCGTAATTGAATCGCCCGTAACTTTCGGCCATATTAGCGCCGATGGAGTCAGCCGCACGCACCAACTGTTTCCCAATGGTGTCTTTAGCGAAGTCGCTCCATCGAGTAACGAGCTTCCACAATTCGTCCTGGATACTTTCCGCAGTTCGAATCATGGCAAGGTCTTCCATTTCCACTGCCATCGCTCCCTCCCATCATCAGTTATCAATCATCAGTCATCAGTCATCAGTCATTAGTCTTTAGTCTCCTCACCAACGCCGCCAGCCTCTCATTCCCGCCCGCGAGGGGCCGCCATTCGACGTGAATGGCGGATGCGCCCTGGGCAATCAGGCTATCATAGAACGATTCGAGGCCGACGTTGATGGCGGCGAGGGGTTGCTGGAGAGCATCCAGAGGGACCGGCGGGAAATCGGCCACTGGTGAGACGGAGGGGGCGAGCCGCTGCCTGATGTAGTCTACAGCCTCCGTCGTCGTGCGAAAGACGACGGCCCCCGCCTGAGTGAGGGTTTCCACCTGGCGGCCCACGTCCTGCGGGTCGGCGTCCGTCCCGACGACGACGGCGACCACGTCCAGGTCACGCGCCGCTTTGACCTCGGCAATGGCAGGGGCCAGGTCAGCGGCGGGGTCGGGGTGCGCCCCTTCGCCCAGTACGACGTCGAGCAGGACCAGGCCCACCTCAGGGTCGGCGGCTTCCTGGCGCAGGCGGCGAAGGCGCAGGTCATTGTCCAGCATCGGGTGGAGGCGGCCGACCGTAAACTCGTCCTCGCCCAGGTCGAGAATCGTGTGGGCCTGGCTGCGGTGGGCATCGGGTAACCGCTGGCCCGGCTGGACCGGCGCGTTGGAATAGAGCGGGTAGAGGACCGTCTGCAACCCGAGCATGGCTTCGTAGGCCAGCGTGCCGCCTGAGAAGAGACCGCGCACGAAGCCCGACGGAGGACGGAGGACGGGTGACGGAGGACGGAGGACGGAGGACGAAAGGTCGTCTTTCGGTAGCGTGTCTTTAGTCATCATCAGCCTTCCGTCATCGGTCTTCCGTCGTCCGTCTTCCGTCAACTCCACCGCCAACTCCGCGGCGTCGGTCAGGTTCAGGGCGAAGTGGAGGGCGCCGAGGCGGCGGGCGGGCGGCGGGTAGCCCAGGAAGTGGACGACGACCGGCTTGCCGCTGGCCTGCGCAGCGCGGAGGAGGCGCGCGGCGACATCAGGGGCGGGCGGTTTGGAAACCAGGACGATGACCCGCGTGTCGGGGTCGCGGGCGAGCAGGTCGAGCGCCTGGTGGGCGGTAACGCCGCCGACTTCGGACTTCAGGTCGCGGCCGCCCGTGCCCAGGGCGTGGGAGACGCCGCCGCCCAGGGCATGGATGTGAGCCGTGACGGCCTGCAAGCCTGTGCCGGAGGCGCCGACGAGGCCAATCGAGCCGCGCCGCACGCGGTTGGCGAAACCCAGCCCTACGCCGTTGACAATGGCCGTGCCACAGTCTGGCCCCATGACCAGCCGGCCCGCCGCCCGCGCCGCCTCCTTCAACGACACCTCATCCGCCAGGGGAACGTTGTCGCTATAGAGAAAGACGTGGCGGCCCAGGTCGAGGGCCTGGCGGGCGACGTCCGCCGCGTAGCGGCCCGGCACGGAGACCAGGACCCACTGGGCGTCGGGCAGGCTCTTGACCGCCGTGTTCAGGCTGCGCGGGCGATACACTTCGTCCACGGCGGCGCGGCGGCGAGTCAGCAGCGCGTTGACCTGGCCCAGGGCGTCCCGGGCGGCCGCCTCGGTCTCGGCCCGCACGACGATGACCAGGTCATCTGGCCCGACCTGCCCCAGTTCGGCGGGCGTCAGGTCGCTCGCCGCCAGCAGGTCGAGGTTGGCGGGGGTGCCCATGACCACGCCCGCATCCACGACGCCGTCCAGCCCTGCCAGCCCCCGTTGCAACTGCATTAACACGATGGAATCGAAGTAGGCGCCGCGTCGAACCTCACACCGCGTGACGGTCATCGTCTGGGTCTCCTGGTACTGTCCACTCGAAACCATTATGAGGTGCGTCATTATAGCCTAACCTGGCGCGTGGGGGAAACCGTGCTGTTTTCAGGGCGCGGCGCCTGCCTGGCGCGCTTCTTGCTTTTACGGAAACGACGCCTCTTGCTCGTCTGGGGCTACGCCCGGTCCCACAGCCCACGCGCCACGCGTTGTTTAGAAAGAGACACCCGTATGTCTCCCATAGATGTTTCGTCGCAAGACCTGCTCGCCCTCCTACGCGAGCAGTTCGGGTTTGAGGCGTTCCGGCCCGGCCAGGAGCGCGTCATCCGCGATCTGCTCAAGGGACGCGACGTCCTCGCCGTGCTGTCCACCGGCGCGGGCAAATCCTTGACGTATCAACTCACGGCTCAGTTTCTCCCCGGGACGACCATCGTCATCTCGCCTCTCATCGCGCTCATGAAGGACCAGGTGGGCGCGCTGGAAGAGAAGGGGGTAAACACGGGCGTCATCAACAGCAGTCTGTCCGAGGGGGAATCGTCGAGCAAGATGCGCGAGGTGATGCGCGGCGAGTCGAAGCTGTTGTATGTGACCCCGGAACGCTTCGCCGACGAGGACTTCATGGCGCAGATCAAACGCGCCAACGTGTCCCTGTTTGTCGTGGACGAGGCGCACTGTGTCTCCGAGTGGGGCCACAACTTCCGGCCCGACTACCTGCTGCTGGAGAGCGTCATCACCCAGTTGGGTAAGCCCACTATTCTCGCGCTCACCGCGACGGCCACCCCCTGGATTCGGGAGGAGATCACCGAGCGGCTCGGTATGCGCAACCCCGATGTGGTGGTGCGCGACATTGACCGGCCCAACCTGTTCTACGAGGTGCGGCGGGTGCGGCAGGAAATCGAGGACAAGCGCGTGCTCCACGACCTGCTGCTGGGCGAGGTGGACGAGTACCCGGCGGAACTCGCGGAGCGGCTGAGCGAAACGATGGGGGGCAGCGGCATCATCTACACGGCGACGACCAAGGCGGCGCAGGAGACGGCGGAGTGGCTGACGAGTTGGGGCATCACCGCCGACTACTACCACGGCCAGCGCAAGAAGTCCGACCGCAACCGGGTGCAGGACGCCTTCATGGCGGGCGAGTTGCGGGTCATCGCGGCGACGAACGCCTTTGGTATGGGGGTGGACAAGCCGGACGTGCGCTTTGTCATCCACCGCGACATTCCGGCCAGCCTGGAGGCGTACTACCAGGAGGCCGGGCGGGCGGGGCGCGACGGCGAGTTGGCGCGCTGCACGCTGATCTACCGCTCGCAGGACCTGGGGCGGGCTGCCTTCATGGCGGCCAGCGGCCAGTTGACGCGCGAGGAGTTGGAGCAGGCGCACGCCGGCCTCATCGCCAACGCCTTCGGCCCGCTCAGCCGGGCCGACCTACAACGGGTGACGGGGCTGAGCAAGGGTGACCTGGCGCGCCTGGTGAGCCTGCTCAAGCAGCATGGCATCCTGTCGGAGCGTCGCGGCGTCTTCCGCCTGCTCGTGCCGAACTTCGACCCGGCCCAGATACCCCTGGACGGGGAGGAGCATCGGCGGGCCTATGAGCAGAGTCGGCTGGACATGATGCGCGGCTATGTGGAGACGCGGGAGTGTCGGCGCCGCTATATCCTGAACTACTTTGGCGAGGATTCCGAGGCGGAGACGTGCGCGTTGTGTGACAACGATACCCAGTTAACTACGGAGGCTCCCGTGCTCATTCATCAGAACGGCAACGGCAATGGCAACGGCTATCACCTCAACGGGAACGGGAACGGCAACGGGCACAGCGCCCCCTTCCAACTCGGCGAGCGGGTGGCCCACGAGTTGTGGGGCGAGGGCGTGGTCCAGCGCGTGGCGGGCGACACGCTGACGGTGCTATTCACCAAGGCCGGCTACAAGACGCTCTCCACCGAGATTATCGCTGAGCGCGGCGTTCTCAAGAAAGCCGAATGAGGCTCCCGTCGTCGGTGAACGCGAGGGGGACGGGCGGGCCAAGCGCCGCCAGGGAGGGGTTCGCTTCGACCTCGGCCAGCAGGGCGGGCGAGACCCACAGCGTCGCCAGGTCGAGGGTGTTGCGCACCAGGACGACACGTGCCCGCGTCGGGTCAAGGGGGCCTAGCCCGGCTTCGACCACGTCCCGGTCGGTGGCCAGGGTGATGGGGAGCTTGGCGGCGGGTAGGTTCCGCGCGGTCAGGGCGTTGGTGTAGGTCGCGGCCAGGTCAATCCTGGCGCGCATGCGCTCTGGCATCAGGTCGGCATAGCCGACGCCGATGGCGTTGCCGTGGCTCACGGCGGTCAGGTCGAGGACGGCGATGACGCGGAAGTCGGGAACGCGCTCCCCGCCCAGCTTGCGCCACATGCCGATGACGTTCAGGTCCATCCCCGTGCCACTGATGTTCTTGCCCATCTCCTGTACAATCAGCAGGTCCAGTGGGTCGAAGGGGATGCCGGGGCGGAGGCGGCGGGCCAGATCGAGTAGGGCCGGCTCCTCGGCCTCGATACGTTCGGCGGGCAAGACGGCGATGCGCGCCGGCTGGTGTTCGCCGTTCTCCACGATGCCGATGCCGGCCAGGATAGGGCGCCGCGCCAGCAGCACCCGCGCCGCCGCTGGCATGGCCGTCGGCAGGCCCCAGGCGTGAATGGTGGCCGCCCCCTGGCGCTTGCCCAGGCCGACGGCCAGAATCTTCAGCAGTCCACTCTCCCAACGCCCCTTAAACGCTGTATGCTCTTTGACGCGGTTGACGACGATGATGCCGTCAGCCGCGTCCGCATGTGGGTCGAAGTGGACGGGCATCCCTTCGGGCGTGTGGCCCACTACGACCGTGTCCATGCTCGACAGAATCGGAACGCCCAGGTCACCGAGGCCGTAGTCCTCCAGGATGGCCCGCTGGGTCTCCGCTGTGCCGCCGCCGTGGCTGCCCATCGCGGGTACCAGGAAGGGCGCCGCCCCTAGAGCGAGTAGCTCCTCGACCACGGGCTGGACCACGTCGCGCAGGCACGCGATACCTCGGCTGCCGCAGGCCACGGCGATGCGCTGGCCCGGCCGCACCCGGTCGGCCAGGGGCAGGGCGTGTAGCCCATCCCGCACGGTCTGGGCCACGTCGGCGACACGGTCGGTAGCGACGCGCTGGCGGATGGGGACGAGTTCGAGACGCATAAGGACTCCCTAGGGTGGGTTGGCCGTATTGTACGGGGAGTCCAGCCAGGGGGCAAGCCTGCCCCTAGGGCGTGTCGGTCACGCGGCTGTTCTGCACCAGGTGCGGCAGATACAGGACATAATCGCCGATGGTCGGCCCGCGCGTCGGGGTGGTCGTCGGCGTGGCGGTCAGCGTCGGAACGAGGGTCGCGCTCGCTGCGGCGGTGGCAGTCACGGTGGACGCTGGGGCCGTTGGCGTGCGGGTGACGGCCGACGTAGTGGCTGTGCGTGTCGGTGTGCGCGTCGCCGGGGAAGCGGTGGCCGTGCGGGTCGGCGTGCGGGTGGTCGCCGGCGCGGTGGCCGTGCGCGTGGGTGTGCCGGTCACGGTGGGCGTCGCGCTGGGGGCGGGCGCTGTCCGGGTAATCGTGGGTGTGCTGGTCTGGGTAAAGCTGAAGGTGATGGGCCGCGTGGCGAACGACCGTCCATAGCTGCTTGTGGCCCGGCTGTCGTTAATCACGATGAACCACTCGTAGCGGTGGCCGGGCTGCAACTCCGTGAAGAACGACGCGTCGTTGATGGTCACGCTGTCGGCATAGCCCACGGGGTAGCCCGGGCCGAGGCTCTCCGCAGCGCCCGGCTCGCGGAGGTAGACATAGTAGTTGTCAGTGGTCGTCGTTCGGGGCGTCCAGCGGAAGGTGACCGGGAAGCTCACCGTCGCGTCGGGCGCGGGCGACAGCAGGGGAACATCGGCCAGGTTGATCGTGCCGACGTTGACGGGCGCGGTGAAGGTCGAGGTGTAGGGCGTGATGTCCTGGCTGGCCCATGAGTGGACATAAGTTGAGTTGGAGGTGTTCGGGCCGAAGGCGACGTAGTAGGTCCAGCCCGTGGGCGGCAGGGGGGGATTGGCGAACTGGTAGAAGCCGGTGACACTGGTGGTGGTCGTGAGGACACCCACATCGCCTATGCCCTTGTAGCGGCGCAGCGAGACACTGACGCCAGGCGCGGCCGCCCCATTGGCGACCATCTGGCCGTAGACGGCCACGGCATTTGGCTCCGCCACGGCGTCGGGGACGGCTGGTTGCGCCTCCGTCGCCCTGAACAGGGGACGACCCCCTTCCGTCCAGACCGGGCCGGGGTGAAGGTCCCTCTCGCCCGGCGCGGCGGCCAGCAGTGGCCCGCTCAGGGCGAAGAACGCCATCGCCAGGAGCAGCCCGAGGCCGCCCAACCCCATCACCATCCCGCGTGAACGTCGCATAGCACCTCACTTGTGCGTGTCGCTACTGCGTATACGTCTTGGAGCCTCTCGCAAGCCCATTCCCACCTGCCTGAACGGTATTTTGTTAAGAAATTAGCACATTTGACCGCCTGAGGGCTTGACATAGAACATGTGTGCCTGTATAATGGATTTGGTACATGTGTTCAAGGGACAAAGCATCGGAGGCGTCATGGGCAACAAGAAACCGCTGTCGGAGCGACAGCAGAGAATGGTGGACTTCATCGCCTCGTTCAGCGCGGCGCATGGCTACCCGCCCACCATCCGCGACATCGGCCACGAGTTGGGCATCTCGTCCACCTCGGTCGTCAGCTACAACCTCAAAATCCTCGAGAAGGAAGGGCTGATCGAGCGCTCTGAGACCGTCTCGCGCGGTCTCAAAGTGCTCAAGGCGGAGACCGAAGTCCCGCAGAACGGCAACCACCGCCGCACGATCCAGATTCCCATCCTGGGCACCATCGCCGCTGGTCAGCCGCTCCACCTGCCCGATGCCGGCCAGTACGCGACCGGCGACTGGATCGAGTTGACCAAGGACCTCGTGCCCGACACGCAGAACATCTATGCGCTGCGCGTCAAGGGTAACTCGATGATTGATGCCCTGGTCAATGACGGCGACCTGGTCATCCTGCGCCGTCAGGAGAGCGTGGAGAACGGGCAGATGGCCGCCGTGTGGCTGGAGGAAGAGGGCGAGACGTCGCTCAAGCACTTCTACCTGGAGGGCGACCGCGTCCGCCTCAAGCCCGCCAACCCGACCATGCAGGCGTGGTACGTGCCGGCCGATAACGTCCGCGTCCAGGGTAAGGTCGTCGCCGTCATCCGCCAGATCTAACACCCTCGAGACGTACCAGGACCTGGGAAGGCAGGCGAAGCTTGTAATGCTTACAGGCATTATAGGCTGTCTGGCGTCGCGTGTGTTAGACACGGGTAACGAGGTTGCAAACAGAGTGTAAACTGGCCCTGTCGCGGCCGCTCGTGGCGAGGTAACTGTTCGGAAATTCGCCTCAATTTCACAGCTTTGGCCCTTGACATCGAACGCTTGTTCTAGTAGAATAAGACTAGAACAAGCGTTCTGTTGTTGGCGAGCTGGGAGGCGAGAGATGCTGCGACCCTGTCCTTTTCGAACGGCTCAACTCGACGGCCAGTTGACGTGCAGCAAGATCAGCGGCTCCGACCGTGAAGTGACGGCCGACATCTGCGCGGCCTGCCCGGCGGCCCAGATTGGCTGCGCCCATCTCCGCTTCAGCCTGGTCAAGAACGCCCCCTCGCCCCTCCTCATCCGCTGGGGCAACGGCAAGCAGGAAGTCCTCGAAGCCGACGCCCCCCGCGTCGAACTGGCGCGTGGCGCGTGTGGCGAGCAGGTCATGCCCGTGCATGGTCCCTCGGCCTGCGCCGCCTGCCCCCTTCACCAAAGTTGGGAGACCCAACCCACCGCTGCCACCCGCCGCCAGGCCAAAGTCTCACGCGCCCTGGCCGCTCGAACCGTGATTCTCGAAGAGGCGCTACCGTCCGCCACGCCCGGCGCGGCTCCCAGCCTGCCCACGTCGGGCAGCACCCTCGTTCAGCCATCGAATATCCTCGTCTTCCGCCGCAAGAGCGCGTAATCGCCATGCCCCGCTATGAACGTCTCGAAGCCCAGGCCGATCAGCTTGAAGCGGTCCTGATGAGCCACAAAATCCGCGCCACCATCGAGGGCGGCACGGTCACGCCGCGCCTAGTGCGCTTCCGCCTCTTGCCCGCCGCCGGCGTCAAGATCGCCCAGATCGCGCGGCTCTCCGAGGAGTTGGCGCTGGCGCTGGGCAGCGTCTCGTGTCGCGTTGTGCGGCGCGGGGAGCAGGTCCACCTGGAGTTTCCGCGCTCCGACAAGCGCATCGTTCGCCTGGCGGCCGTGCTGGCGCAAGCTCGCCCGCGCGGCGATGCGACGGTGGTGTTGGGGCTGGACGCCGACGGCGCGCCCCTGCTCATGCGCCTGTCCAGCCCGGATGTGTCCCACGTCCTGCTCTCCGGTACGACCGGCTCCGGCAAGACGGCCCTTGCCCAGACCATGATCGCCTCGCTGTTGGAGACCCACTCGGTCAACGAGTTAGGGCTGGTGCTGATTGACCCCAAAGGCCGAGGCTATACCCCCTTCGCCGCCGCGCCCCATCTACTGCTGCCCGTGGCGACGACGCCCGAGGCGGCCCTGGATGCGTTGACGTGGCTGGTCGAGACCATGCAGCGCCGCGACCGCGAGCAGATTACCCTGCCGCGTATCGTGACCTTTATTGATGAGCTGGCCGACCT
>CAZFUK010000153.1:0-10256 GCA_964522005.1 uncultured Anaerolineales bacterium
AAGCCGCCTGCCTGGGCAGCATCGCGGAGGATGACCCCGCTGGTGTTGGTGACGTACACCGTAGGAACGGTGACGTCACCGCCGCCGTAGGCGAAGTCGGGCGGGAAGGTGTCGGGTACGTTGTCAAAGCCAATGACGGCGATGGCGCCGGCCGCGCTGGCGACGCCGGCCTTGAGCGAGTTGGCGCAGCCTCCGCCTCGGACAACCAGGGCGATCTTGCCGCGCGGGTCGGCCAGTAAGGGCTGACCCGGGCAGGCGAGACCGATGTAAACGACCTCACCTGAGATGGGACCGGTGGTGACCAGGCTCGGTGCCCAGGCTTGCTGGAGCGAGAGGAAACGCTGGCCGGACAGACCGGCGGGCGCGTCAATACGCACATAGGGCGCCTGAGCGACGGGGCCGGTGCCAAACGCGCTGGCCACGCTCAGCGCCTTATCGGCGATGGAGGGGGAGCCGGCGATGTAGGGCACATCCGCCGAGTTGCCAGACGAGATGGAGAAGGCGATGCCCGCGTCAACGGCATGGCTGATGGCCTGGCCTTCCAGGCGGTTGGGGGCAAAGGACGACCCCAACGACATGTTGACCGCGTCCAGGTGGTCCGACATATCGCCGTTCTGGTCGGGGTCCATCGCCCGCTCGACGGCATTGAGGATAGACTCGCCAGGCGCCCCGCCAGAGTTGTCGCTAAAAACCTTGTAGAAATACAACTGGGCGGCGGGCGCGACGCCGTGATAGACGGTCGTGCCGTCGAAGGAACTGTCCGGGGGGATCGAGCCGTTAAACGACTGGTTGGGTACGCCCATGCCCAGGACGATGCCAGAGACGTGGGTGCCGTGTCCGTCAAGCGAGATGGGGTCGGGGTCCGGCTCGAGGACGTCGTTGGGCGCAGTACCCGTGTAGTTATCGCCGATAAAGTCGTAGCCGCCCGGGATCTTCTCAGTCGGGAACATGCGGGTGGTTACGGTCGCGCCGGTCGTTGGGTTGGTAATCTGTACCGTCTCGGTGATGGCCGTCGGGTCGGTGATGGCCGCTTCATAGGCCGCGACGGTTCCCGGACCGCCGAAGTCGCGGTGGGTGTAGTCAATACCGCTGTCGATGACACCCACCCGCGAACCACGGCCGGTAATGCCGAGTTCGGTACGCACGCGCTCCGCGCCGATGTAGGGCACCGAGCTAGACAGTTGCTTCTGATAGTCGGGCATGAAGTGGATGTGGGTGACGCCGGGGATGCCCTGGAGCGCCCGCACCTCACCCCGTGTCAGCCGCACCGTCACGGAGTTCACCAGGTCCTGGTGCTGTCCGACAATGCGAGCCGAGGGGACACGCGCGGCGACGGCGGCGATGACGGGCGCCTGTGCCTGCTTGAGGGTGTCCCGCTGGACTTTCTGCGCGGCGACCGCGTCAGTCTTGGAGGCGCCAGCCGTCTTGGTGTTGATGAAGGTCTTGACGACGGGCGCCCCGGCCAGCTCGAGGCCGACGTATATTTTTTCGTTGCGGAACGCGTCAGGCGCATCGTTGGGCACAACGAGTTCCGCGTCCATCTCGGTCGGTGACGAGTCGTCGGCCCGGGCTGCGATAGAGCCGTGGACGACGAGGACCATCAGGCTGAGCAGCAGGCCGAGTATCATCAGCTTGGGTAACTGACGTGGCATGTCTCTGTCCTTCCTCTCCTCAGGTGAAATTGGAAATAGGTGGGAATGGGCCAGGCGCGTGGCAGCCATGTGTCAGGACCGACAGGGGGCCGTCTCTGGCTCGACAGGGAGGAGAGGGCAGGGGGCACACGGCTGCGGGGCAGTCTGGCGGCAGCAAAGCCCGATACGTGGCGAATCACCTCGGCGGTGAGGTGACGCGGAATAAGGGTCGCGACCCGGGCTGGGCGACGAGAGGCGGCGGGGCCAGTCGAGGGGGGGAGACCGGCAGCCGAAGGGGTGCGGCAGATGTTGATAGGTAGCAGGATTATACTACAAGACGGCGTGGTGTCAAATCGGATGCTCTAGCCCAACGCTTCCCATTGGGCCATGAGATGTTCGAGTTCAGCCTGGGTCGCGTCGTACTCGGCGTTGATGTCGCGCATGCGCTCGAACTCTTTGGCCTCGACGGCAGCCTGGACGGCGTGGCCGAGCGCCTCCAGCCGCGCCTCTAGCTCGTAAATCTGGCCTTCCAGGCGGGTCTGCGCCTCGGCGCGCTGCTTGCCCTCGTCCACGGCCTTCGGCTGGGACGCCGGCCGTCCATTGGCCCTGGCCTGCCGCGCCTGGGCGGTCTGCGCCAGCTTGGCCGCCAGGAACTCCTGGTAGGTCCCTCGGAAGACGGTTAGCTCCCCGTCACGCAAGTCCCAGATTTGCGTCGCCAGGCGGTCAATCAGATAGCGGTCGTGGGAGACGAGCAACACCGTGCCCTCGAACTCCTCGACCACTTCCTGCAAGACTTCCTGGGCGGGGATGTCCAGGTGGTTGGTCGGCTCGTCGAGCAGCAAGAAGTTGGGGTGGTCCAGGGCGAGCAGGGCCAGGGCCAGGCGGCCGCGTTCGCCGCCGCTGAGGGTAGCCGTCTGCTTGTAGACGTCCTCCTGGCGGAACAGGTACTGCGCCAGGTAGGAGCGCACCGCGCCCAGCGTCATGTCCTGCCGGTTGAGGACTTCGTCCAGCAGGGTGGTCTCGGAGTTCAGGTCGTCGTGGACCTGGGTGAACAGACCGACGCGCAGCGCCGCCCCCAGCCGCACCTCGCCGTCCAGCGGGGGTAACTCGCTCATAATCGTCTTGAGGAAGGTCGTCTTGCCGGCGCCGTTGGGACCGATGAGGGCAGCCACCTCCTGCCGGCGCAACTCGATGTCACCGGCGTGGAACAGGGGCCGCGTGGGGTAGCCCACTTCGAGACTGCGCGTGCGGAGGACGATGTCGCCGCCGCGCAGCGTTGGCTTGAGGCGCAGGTTGAGGCGCGGCGGGCGCGAGGCCGGGCGGAAAGCGTTCAGCCGCTCGTGGGCTTCGTCCGGGGTCATGGGCCGCACCGAGCCGACGCCCAGTTCGCTCCAGTTCTTGCTCAGCACCGCCTCCAGCCCTACCTCCTCGATGGCGACGAGTTGGCGGCTCAGGCGGCGCAGCCGGCCCATGGCCTGATCGGTGTTCTGGCCCGCGATGTTGCGGCGGATGAACTCCAGTTCCTTCTCCATCCGCTCGCGCTCTTGCTCGTAGACCTTCTGGGCGCGGTCCCAGCGCTCCTGGCGCTGCTGGACATAGGCGCTGTAATTGCCGCGATAGACCTCGATGCCCGTGCGGCCCAGTTCCCAAATCCGGTTGACGACCTTGTCCAGGAAGTAGCGGTCGTGGCTGACGATGAGCAGCGCGCCGGGCCACACCTTCAGGGTGTTTTCCAGCCACTCGACGGCCTCGATGTCCAGGTGGTTGGTCGGCTCGTCCAGGATGAGCAGGTCGGGCTGTTCCAGCAGCAGGCGGGCCAGCAGGGCACGGGTCTTCTGTCCGCCACTGAGCAGACGCAGCGGCATGTCCCACAGGTCGGGGCCGAAGCCGAGACCCTTGAGCGTCTGCTGGATGCGCGTCTCGTACTCGTAGCCGCCCGCTTTCTCGAAGGCGTCCTGGGCGTGGGCGTACTCGTCCATCACCTCGGGCGGGGCGCCCGCGTGCCCCAGCCGCTCCTCCAACTCGCGCAGCCGCGTCTCCTGCTCGCGTAGCGCGGCGAAGACGGTCAGCATCTCGCTGTAGACCGTGTTGTCGCTGTCAGCGAAGGCTTCCATCGCTTCCTGGCGGAGGTAGCCCAGCCGCTTGCCCCGCGCCACCGCCACGCTGCCCGAAGTCGGTGTTTCGAGGCCCGCCAGAATGAGCAGCAGCGTCGTCTTGCCGATGCCGTTGGGGCCGACGAGGCCAATTTTGCCGTCGTTGGGGATACTGCCGGCGAGGTTGGTGAAGACGTCAAACGCGCCAAACGCCTGACCTATATTGTGAAAACTTAGAATAGACATAACCGTCAAGGTCCAAAAGATGTTTGCCCTTAGTGTACACCAGGTAGGCGGGGAATGCCAAAGGCGGAGGGTGAGGGGTGAGGGGTGAGGGGTGAGGGGTGAGGGATGAGGGGGCAGAAGGCGACGGTTTGCGACGCTATCCTAACCGCCCTATAATCAGAGCAGTTCCTTACCGTTGCAGTGCTCCGAGACCTGACAGGTTTCCAAAACCTGTCAGGTCTCACCCCGCTTCATACGCCTGAGGTGAGATATGCCATCCCCGTTTCCCGGTATGGACCCCTATCTGGAAGAGGCAGACCTCTGGCCTGACTTCCACGACCGCCTGGCCTACTGCATCAGCGATGAACTTAATGCCGCCTTGCCCGCGCCCTACTATGCCCGCCTGGACAAGTGGCTCGAACTGGGCATTATCTACGCGGCGGGTGTTCCGCGTCGTATCCAGCCTGATGTGGTGATTGTCCGTCGGCCAACCGGTGAACCTCAGGCTGTTGGGGCGGCGGTGTTAGAGCGGCGGACTGAGTTCACCGAGCCAACGCGGCTCACGGTGATGACCGACCCGCAACGGCACATGTTTGTCGAGGTCCGCGATGCGAAGCGCGGTCATGAATTGGTGACGCTCATCGAAATCGTCAGCCCGTCGAACAAGGCGGCTGGTCCGGACCGGCAGGCCTACGAGCGCAAGCAGGCCGAAGTCCTGTCGAGCGAGGCGAACCTGATTGAGATTGACCTGTTGCGGAGCGGCGAGCGGGTGATTCCCCACCCTGATCTCGCGCAGGCTATCTACGAACTTCAGCCCGACTACCTGGTTCTCGTGAACCGCGCGGAAGGACGGCTGGCCTCGGGGATTGATTACGAGTTCTACCCCATCGCGCTGTCAGAGGTCCTGCCCTGTATCCCGGTGCCGCTCCGCCCGGGTGAGCGGGTGATTCCCCTCGACCTCCAGATCGTGATGCACCGCGCCTACGACAGCGGCCCCTACCGCCGCATGCTCGACTACAGCGAGCCGCCCACACCGCCGCTGAGCGAGGAACAGGCGCGCTGGGCGGAGCAGCTCTTGCGTCAGGCCGGTTTCAGGGACTAACCCTCCATCCCAACAGCCGCGCTATATTGCCGCCCTTGACCTTCGCTCGATCCGCCGCCGACCAGTGGGCCAGGTGAGCGTCAATCAGGCGGGGAGTGCCACTGCCCCAGGCCAGGCGGTCCGGGCCGAATGTCTCCGCGACGCGGCGCACAAAGGGCTGCACGTCGAGGAACAGGGGCGCGTCGCGCGCCACGTATTCAACCCCCGAGATTTTTATATGGACATTGTCATAGCGCGCCAGGTCAAGGACATCCGCGTACTCGACGGGTGTACCAAACTGCGGTTCGCCCAGGTGGTCCACCAGGACCGGAACCTCTGGGTACTCCGCGATACGACGGGCGGCCTGCCGGGCGTAGTTCGGCCCGATGTGCAGCTCGACCATCAGGCCGAGGTCAGCCGCCTTGGCCCATAGCGCCCGCACACCCATGTCCTCAAAGCTGTCCAGGTACATTTCCTTGCCGCGATGGGCGTGGAAGCGGACGGCGACCATACGCGGCTCCTGCCGCACCAGCGCCTCTAGCTTGGCCGGCGCGTCGGGGTCGCGTGGGTAGAACAGGCAGACACCGCGGAAGAGGTCGCCGCCGCGCTGGAGGCAGTCGAGCAGCAGGCGGTGGTCGTCGCCGTAGGGTTCCGGGTGGACGAGGACGGCGCGGTCAATGCCCTCCTGGGCCATGCGGGCCTGGTAGTCGGCCAGGGGGTCGGGCGACAGCCAGGCCGGGTCGGGCAGGTAGGCCGCCTGGGGATGGAAGGGGTAACGGGCCGTGTCGCGGCTAAACATGTGGGCGTTCCACTCGATGATCATAGCGCCTCCAAGCAGCCTGTCCGCGTCCGGGAATCAGGCCGACGCGATAGTGTCGCCACGGAATTATAGTAATGAACGGAGATGAATCCCCAATTGTCGGAAGCGGAGTATAATAGGGGAGTGTTCGATCCTTGGGTCTTCCCCTTTCCCAAACCGTGTCCTCTCCTGGCCTCAAAATGTCCCAGGAAGATGGGACACCGGCCTGGTGACACAGGGATGTTGGGATGCTATACTGGCTCCATCAACCCCGCTTGAGTGTGAAAGGAGCTAACCCATGAAGCGTACTCGGTCCTACACCATCGCCGCCATCCTCCAACTCTTGCTCAGTCTCGCGGCCATCGGCCTCTCACTGCCCGACATCGCGCGGGGAGCCAACGAGGTCAATCAAGCCCCGGATACGATCCCCTACGCAGCCCTCATGCTGTCGCTGATTATCGGAGTTCTGGGTCTGGTGTCAGCCTACGGGGTTTGGCGTGTCCAGAAGTGGGGTGTCATTCTCACCATCATCCTGCGCGCCGTGGATGGTCTGACCTCGCTGCCCGGCGTGGCGTTTGGCCCCACCCCGATGTTGCAGTTCGTGGCGACGATCAGCGTGGTGTTGGCAATTGTGGTCATCTACCTGCTGCTGCGGCGCGAACCGACGCCGGCGGTCGCCCGCTAGCTGACACCCCCGAATGCCCTTTGAGCCGGTCCACCCGCTAGCCACTCAACCCCCGCCGCCCACGCGGCGGGGACTGTTCCACCTGTCGGCCAACGCCCTGTTGAGCCGAGGCTTGCTCTACAGCATCCTGGCGCTCTATGTCGGCACGGTCTACGTGCTAGTCCTCGCTCTGGGGGGCATCAACCCGACCGGCTCGCTTCACATCAATCCCCCCTGGTGGCTCAATCTGGTCGCGTTGCTCATCATCGCCCTGACCTTGCTCCGTGTCCACGCCTGGCTGCGGGTGAACGTAGACCGTCTAGTCTACGATTGGCACACCGACCCCTACGCGGTTCTCAGCGAGTTGGGCGAGCATCTCACCCTGGAGCCGGACCAGTCGCTGGACGCCATTGTGCGGACCATCGCGGCCACCATCGCCGCCACGCTCCAACTGCCCTACGTGGCGGTGGAGACGGGCCAGGAAAGCGGCGCGCAGATGACTGCTTACGGCCAGCCGCCACCTGGGGCCAAGCGGCTGACGATTCCGCTGATGTACCAGGATACGCCCATCGGTGCGCTGCACGTGGCCGGTCGGCGCCCCAACGAGTCACTCTCGGTGACGGACCAGCGCGTGCTGCGCGACCTGGCGCGGCAGGTGGGCATTACCCTCCACGCCGCCCAACTCTCCGATGCCCTGCAAGCGTCGCGGACCCAACTGGTGACGGCCCGCGAGGAGGAGCGGCGGCGCATCCGCAACGACCTCCACGACGAACTCGCGCCCACCCTATCCTCGCTGCAACTGCAACTCGGCGCGATGCGCTCGCTCATTCGGCGCGACCCGGAGGGGGCCGAGCGGCTGGCGGCGGAGTTGCGCGAGGACTTGCGCCGGGCCACCGCCGAGATTCGCCGCCTGGTCTACGACCTGCGGCCACCGATGCTGGATGAACTGGGCCTGGTGGGGGCGATTCGCAATTTCGGCTTTCAGGACTCGGGGGTCCACTTTGAGGTAACAGCGCCGGAGCCGATGCCCCATCTCTCAGCGGCGGTCGAGGTAGCAGCCTACCGCATCGCCAGCGAAGCCTGCCATAACGTGGTCAAACACGCGGGGGCGACTGACTGCCACGTGACTATCGAGGTGAGCAACCACCAGTTGACCCTGAGCGTCACCGACAACGGCCAGGGGATGCCGGAGGACCTGACGGGTGGGGTGGGGGTGCGTTCGATGCGGGAACGGGCGGCGGAGTTGGGGGGCACGCTGTCGGTCCAGCCTGGCGAGAATGGCGGGACGCGCCTGATCGCGCGGCTCCCACTAGGAAGTGACCATGGATAAACTCACGGTCCTCATTGCCGATGACCACCCGGTCTTCCGTAAGGGGCTGCGCGCCCTGCTGACGGCGCTGCCGAATACCGAACTAGTGGGCGAGGTGACGAGCGGCGAGGAGGCGGTGCGGCTGGCCGAGCAGTTGCAGCCGGACGTGGTGCTGATGGACCTGCGGATGCCGGGCGGCGGCGGGCTGGAGGCGATTCGCCGCATCGTCCACACCAGCCCGCACATCCGCATTCTCGTGGTGACGATGTTCGAGGACGACGACTCGGTGTTCGCGGCCATGCGGGCCGGG
Source organism: uncultured Anaerolineales bacterium (assembly GCA_964522005.1). GTDB lineage: Bacteria > Chloroflexota > Anaerolineae > Epilineales > JAHCIE01 > JAHCIE01. Next base: position 8,113 of record CAZFUK010000153.1, read on the forward strand.
GCGCGGGGCTACGTCCTCAAGGACATGGACGACGAGGACATTGGCCGGGCCATTGTGGCGGTGGGCAACGGCGATGCCATCTTTAGCCCGGCCATCGCCAGCCGCATGATGGGCTTCTTCGCGGCGCGGCCCGCCCTGCCCGCTGCCCTCTTCCCGGACCTGACGGAGAGCGAGCGTAACGTGCTGCGGCTGATGGCGCAAGGGGTCAACAACGACGCCATCGCCCAGCAGCTTGGCTTCAGCCCCAAGACCGTGCGCAACTACGTGTCGAACATCTTCAGCAAGTTGCAGGTGGCCGACCGCGCCCAGGCCATCGTCAAGGCGCGCGAAGCGGGATTGACGTAATGCCGGTGGGACCAGAGGGGGCAGCGATTGACCTGTTTGCGTCCCCATCCTCTCGGCTCTATAATCATCCTAACTCGTGGTTAGCGTGCCTCGTCTCAAATACTGCAGAGGATGGTTGGCGATGCCCTCACCCTTTCCCGGCATGGACCCCTATCTGGAGAACCCTATCATCTGGCCTGACTTCCACCATCATCTGGCTACCTTTATCACGGTGGAACTCAATGCCGCTCTGCCCGCGCCTTACTATGCGCGGGTGGAACTTCGGCCTGAATTAGGTATCGTGTTGGGGGACGTTGGCAACCGTCGTATTATCCCGGATGTGCTGGTCATCCAACAACCTACATCGGCGCTTCAGCCGGCCGGGCCTGTGGTCGGCGTGGCACGCACGGCCATCACTGAGCCGGTACGGATAACGACACACACCGAACTCTTCAGCCATCCGTTTATCGAGATTCGTGACGCCCAGAGCGGGCATGAGCTAATTACCCTGTTAGAGATTCTTAGCCCCTCCAACAAAGGGCCAGGGCCGGACCGGCGAGCGTACGAGCGCAAACAACGCGAGATTCTAAACAGCGACGTCCACCTCATCGAGCTTGATCTCTTACGCAAGGGCGATCGCGTCTTGCCCCACCCTGAACTGGCCGCCGCTGTAGACCTGATAAAACCTGACTACCTCATCCTGATCAATCGGGCTGGCGGAGATGAGGGGACGCGGAATGACTACGAACTCTATCCAGTCCGTCTGCCGGAGGTGCTGCCCTGCATTCCTGTTCCCTTGCGACCTGACGTGCAGGCTGTTCCCCTCGATTTGCAGATAGTCGTCAACCGCACTTATGACGGCGGCATGTATCGTCGCTCCTTGAATTACAACGGGCCGGCCGAGCCGCCCTTGAGCGAGGCCGACGCGGCCTGGGCCGACGAACTCCTCCAGCAGGCCGGCTTCCGCATCAGGGCGTAGAGACGCGACATACCCTGAGTACGGGCCACTCTGTCGCGTCTCTAGCTCTGTACTTCCCTCAAAAACTCGGTGACAACCTGTAGATATGCCTCGAACTGGTCGCGGCGGATGCTGTGGCCGGCGTTGGCGATGGGCGCGACGCGGCAGCGGGGCCAGGCGGCCTGGACGGCCGAGGCGACGTCGGCCGTGACGATGCTGCCGAGGCGGGGGGCACCCGTGACCAGCAGGCCGTCGCACTGGACCTGGGCGACGATGGCGCGCCAGTCAGGGCGCGGGGCGGTGACGTACTCGGCCACATGCGGGCTGACCTGCCGCTTCGCGGGGACCCACGGTTCGAACTCCACCTCGTCCCAGCCTGGGTTTTCCGTACGGCCCAACTCGGTCAGCTCCGCGTCGGTCATCTCGCGGCGGGCGTGGATGCTGGCGCGCCACTCGGCGGCCATCATCGCGCGGTCGTGGGCCGACAGGCGCATCCGTTCGTCGCGCCAGGGTGGGTCTTCGAGCACGACGGCGCGGACCTGGTCGGGGTGGTGGGCCGCGACGAAAGCGGCGGTGTCGGCGCCCATGGAGTGCCCCACCAGGACGGGCTGCCCCAGGTCTAACGCGCCAATCAGGCCGACGACATCGGCGGCCAACCGTTCGACGGAGTAGCCCTTGTCAGGCGCGTCTGACAGACCATGCCCCCGGCAATCGGGCATGACGATGCTGTAGTCTTCCTCCAGGGCGCGGGCGAGACGCGTCCAACACAGCCCGTTGTCGGTGATGCCGTGCAGCAGGACAAGCGGTGGTTTGTCGCCGCCCGTTCGATGATAACCCAGCCGAAGCCCGTCTAGCTCAACCG
>CAZFUK010000154.1:0-8423 GCA_964522005.1 uncultured Anaerolineales bacterium
TCCTTGCCGTCCATGAGCTGGCGCGGCTTCTCCGACATTACCGATAGGTCGAACTTGAGGAAGTGGCGGACGCCGTCGGCCAGGTCGTGAATCGGGTCGGCGTCGGCCGGCGACAACTCCAGCATATGCTGTTCCAGGCGGTCCGGATCGCAATAGACGCTGAAGCGGCGGCCGGTGTCGTCCACCAGCGTCTGGTACTGGTCCAGGTGGATGAAGCGCCGCCCCTGCACCGCTCCTAACTCCTGCCAGACGTGGTTAAACGGCTGTCCCTCGGCCGACCCGTACAGGTAGTGCAGGCAGCCGTCAAAGGTGTAGCCCTTGCGTTCCCACGACGTACACAGGCCGCCGGGCAGGTCGTGCAACTCGAAAATGTGCGACTCGTAGCCGTTCATCTGGGCATAGCAGCCCGCCGCCAGCCCGGCCATACCGGCCCCAATGATCAGCACCGACTTCGATGCCACTGCTCGCCTCCTCTCACCCCCCAATCAACGCCATACTTGTCACATAGTATCATACAGCAAACTCCCCACAAACTGGCGGGAGAGCTTATCACCCCGCGTGGTGATTCCTTCACCCAACGCGCGCCCGCCCCTGATGCGCGTCAACTTGGTCTATTCTAGAGAGCGTTTCGACTGTCACCCTGCGAAGTCCTCCGTAGGAGGGAGCGGAGCGAAGGGTCTCGCCTGACTAGACGAGATGCTTCACTTCGTTCAGCATGACATTCGGAAGCGTACTAGCCAGGCAGGCGCTGCGCCACATCCCCCATCCGCTCGAACCGCACATCGGAGTGGCGCAGACCGTGCTGGATGAACTGCTCCAGCATGGCGATACGATGCCCACGCCCAATCACCTGGGGGTGCATGGCGACGGTCAGGATGCCGCCGTCCAGGTGGCGGTGCATCCAGTCGAAGTCCGCCGTCCAGATTTCGAGGACCTTGCTCGGCGCGGACGTGCCGTTGCGGTACGGATTGAAGTTGAACTGGAAGTGGACCCAGTCATCGAACTCAAACGACATGGGCAACTCCCACAGCCGCGCCTCGCGCCCCTTGACCAGCGGCGTCTGCTGCGTCACCTGGTCGCCCAGGCGGGGGTGGTAGGGCCGAAAGTCGTCGGCCATCAGGCTCGAGTCGTACTGGAAGCCGTACTCCTCCAGCAGGCCGAGCGTCGCGCCCGAAAAGTCGGCCGAGGGCGAGCGAAAGCCGAGGGGCTTGACGCCCACCCGCTCCAGGCTAGTCAGGGCGCGCTCCATGTCCCGCCGCTCCTCGTCGGGTGTCTGCTGGCTCGGGTCCACGTGGGCATACGAGTGGTGGGCTACCTCGTGGCCGGCCGCCAGAATCGTCGCCACGACCTCCGGGAACGAGTCAACCGTGTGGCCGGGGATAAAGAACGTCGCCCCCAGCCCGTAGCGGCCGAGCAGGTCGAGGACGCGCGGCACCCCCACATTCGCGCCATACTCGCCTCGGTAGAGCATGGCCGGCGTGGTGTTCGGGTAGCCGAACCAGACGGACAGCGCGTCGAAATCAAACGTGAGACAGACCGTACTGTTGGGCATCGGGGTATCTCCTGTTAAGCCTCCGGCGCGGGCAGGTTGAACTCGGCTGCCTCCACCTCGCTGGCCGGCACAAACGCCCGCAGTCCAAAGCGGGTGACAATGACCGCGCCGAGGCCGCCAGCCGTGGTGACAAGGGGAACGATGTCACCGAGCAGGGGCGCCGGGCGCAGCAGTGCGCTTACCAGCATCAGGAGCAGCGCGCCTACCCCCGCCAAGGCAGGTGTCAGGTCCCGGCCTGCCCGCCGGGCCAGCCACCGCCCAATCACCACGCCCCAGGCTGCCCAGCCGTAGACCACGGCCAGCAGCAGGGCGAAGCCGCCCACCAGGGCCAGCGGGATGAGCACAATGGTAAAGGCGAGCAGGACGAGCAAGACCAGCGCGACGACGCCCGTCAACAGCCCCACCGCCCCCGCGATGACCGGGTAGCGCGCCACCGCCTCCGTCACCCGCGTCAAGGGCGCGGGGACCACGCACGCCAGGGCATAGGCCACGCCCGCCACCAGCAGCGCCTGGGCCAGCCCATTGGCCACCTGGCCTGCCCATGAGCCGCCGAACAGCCCGCTAGCCTGGGGTACGCGCAACGCGCCGCCCGTTGTGACCCCGCCCTGGACGGTCGCCAGGGGGTCGCGCCCCAGTGTCCCCCCGCCCTGCTTCAGGCTGCCGCCCACCTGGGCCGTCGGCCCCAGGCGCACCGCCCCGTCCAGCACGACAACGTCACCCTCGACCCGCCCGTCCACCCGCACGCCCCCGCCGAGGAGGGACACGCCCCCGCCCACACGGGCGCCCGCCGGGACGGCCAGTTCACCGCCCAGCAGGTAGACATCCCCGGCCCAGGTTTCGCCGCTTGCCAGGCTGTGCTGGCCGTGGGTAATTACGGTCAGGCTATAGCGCCCCTCACTGGTCGGCGCGCATGCCGCCAGGACCAGCAGCGCCAGCCACGGCAGCAGCCATTGCACTCGCATTGCTTCTCTCTCTAGTGGCTCCGTCCGCGTCGTGGAATGGCATGCTGAGCGAAGGAGAGCATCTCACGATGGCGAGCAAGACCCTTCGTCTAGATAAAAATGCCTACGACTGTCACTCTGAGCGCAGCGAAGAGTCTCGCCTCACTACCGCGAGATGCTTACCCCGATTACGGGGCACAGGTCGCTTCGCTCAGCATGACATTCCATCGCTCGGTTAAATAGTTAACGTTCATCCATCGGCGGCTCTTCTCGGCGCTTGTTTTCGCGCGCGCCCGCCGCCCTCGAAGTACACCAGGAGCAGCAGGCCCAGGAAGAGCAGCGCCGCCACCGCATCCACTACCCGCAGATGCGTCGCCAGGGGCAGGCCCGCGTTCTCCCACTGGATCGCCAGCGCCGTGCTGATAAACGTCGCCGACCACGCCGACGCCGACACGCCGAGCGCGGCGTACAGGCTGATGGTCCTCGGCGTCGAGAGGTCGGCCCACACCGCGAAGTTGAGCACGGTGTACAGGCTGACCGCCACGGCGTACAGGATGGGCTGCGTCAGGACCCGCGACTCGCCCAGGGTCGAGGCAAACGGGAAGGTGTACAACAGGTGGACCAGGGCAAACAGCCCGAACACCCACAGGAACAGGCTGCGCACATCAAAGGCGGAGTACAGCACACCCGCCACCAGGGCGGCGACGACATGGACCCCGGCGATGGTCAGGCGCGGCCCCAGGTCCGGCGACTGCCAGGCGTGCTGGATGAGCGAAGGGGTATGCGTCAGGCGCACAAAGCCCAGGCTGTCCACAAAGAAGACGCCGAACATGAGGCCAATCAGGCCGAGCGCCCGGCGGTTGACCCGCGACTCGCCGCTCGGCGTGGGGCGCACGAAGCGCCCATAGGCGAACGCGGGCTGGGTGTGCCGACTGGCCCACTGTCGCACCAGCGGCAGCGGCGCGAACGCCAGGACAGCCAGACTGGCAGCCCCCGGCGCCATGACCCACAGCATCTGCTGGCTCAGGCTCTCGATACGCCAGGGATAGGCGAATACCGGCGCGGCGAAGTAGGCGGCGGCGGTGATCAGGGCGGCGGCATAGCCCCGGTCGGGGCGCGGAATCAGGTCCACCGTCAGCCCGAACGTCACAGGCACGCCCAGGCCCAGCGCGAAGGAGGCCGCGACAATCCAGGCCAGGAACGCGCCGGGGGTACGGATGCCCGGCGCGAGGGCCGTCAGCGCCGTCTGGGCGACGACGACGACCAGGGCCAACCGCAGCTTGAGGACGAAGTCCGCGCTCCACCCGCGCCGCTGCATGGTCCAGCCGACGCCGACCGACACCATGCCCGTCAACAGGGCGAGCACGGCTATGTGGAGGGCCACGCTCCCCTGGTCCAGCCCCACCAGCCGCTCGCCCAGGTCCAGCAGGCCCAACTGTACCAGGGTGACATTGTAGTAGTAGCCCGTCGCCATCATGCCGACAAAGAAGGCATAGCCGAGGACGGCGGGCCAGTTGCACGTCTTGAGATCGTGAAGGAGAGTCATCCAGGCCCCTGGGGTTTTCAGGCGTAGCCAGGAGGGTTAGCCCCTGGCGGGCGTAGCGCCCCCCTTCAAGCATAGCCGGATTGGCCCCCGATTGGGTGAACAGGGCGTCACGCCAGGCGTAACTTTCTTCACGCTGGCACACGACATGCTGAAACAAGATGGGTTAGGTCTGAGGTCCGTCCTCAACGTCAATCAGGCTGGATATTTACTGCAAGTCACGGGGGTTAGGTGAGCGTATTTCAATCTGTCGCCAGTGCGTCGCCAGCCAACGAAGTGCTGGACGCCCTGGACGCCCTCAAAGCCGGTCAGTTCGACCTCATTTGTCTGTCCCACCTGCGGTGGGATTTTGTCTATCAGCGTCCGCAGCACCTCATGGAGCGCTGCGCCCGGGGCCATCGCGTCTTCTTTGTCGAGGAGCCGGTGCTAGACAACGGCCCCGCCTTCCTGGACGTCCAGCCGCGCCAGGGCGGCGTCCTGCTGGCCGTGCCCCACCTCCCCCCCGGTCTGGACCCGCCGGCCACCGAGCAGGCCCAACGCGGTCTGCTGGACGGGCTGTTGCGTGAGTACGGGGTTCAGTCCTACGTCCTGTGGTACTACACGCCCATGGCCCTCGGCTTCACCGACCACCTGGCCCCGCTGGGCATCGTCTACGACTGCATGGACGAACTCGCCCTATTCGCCGGCGCGCCGCCCCAGCTTCAGCAGCGCGAGCGTGACCTATTCGCCCGCGCCGACCTGGTGTTTACGGGCGGCCAGAGCCTCTACGAGGCCAAACGCCGCCAGCACCCGCGTGTCTGGGCCTTCCCCAGTAGCGTAGACGTGGCCCACTTTCGCCAGGCCCGGGAGTGGGCCGCTGAGCCGGCCGACCAGGCCCCCATCCCCCACCCCCGTCTCGGCTTCTACGGCGTCATTGACGAACGCCTGGACCTCGGCCTGCTGGCCGGGGTGGCCGACGCCCGCCCCGACTGGCATCTCGTCATCATTGGGCCAGTCGTCAAGATTGACCCCGCCCACCTCCCCCGCCGCGCCAATCTCCACTACCTGGGCGGCAAGAGCTACCGTGACCTGCCTGCCTACCTGGCCGGCTGGGATCTGGCGATGCTACCCTTCGCCCGCAACGACGCCACTCGCTTCATCAGCCCGACCAAAACACCGGAATACCTCGCCGCCGGCTGCCCCGTGGTGTCCACTTCGATCCGCGACGTGGTTCGCCCCTACGGCCAGTTAGGCCTCGCCCGCATCGCCGACACCCCGCCCGACTTCGTCGCCGCCGTCGAGGCCGCTCTGCGCGAGCCGCGCGCCGCCCGGCTGGAGCGCGTGGATGCCTTCCTGGCCCAGGTGTCCTGGGACCACACCTGGGCGCAGATGCACATCCTGATTCAGAGCGCGTGTGGCGCCCGCGTCGTCGCTGAGGCTCCACCGGCCCCGGCGCCGCCCCGCCCCATCACGGTCACGACCCCAGCGCCGGTACCGCCGCGTCCGGCGCGCGGGCGCGCCGCGCCGCCCCCCACGCTCTTCAAGTCGTTCTGGCTCGGCGGCTTCGAGTCGTCCTACCACATCAACCGCGCCGGGGTCCGCCTGGACATGCTCGCGGCCACTCAGCACGACCGCCAGGCCGCCGAGGACTATGCCCGGCTGCGCCAGATGGGCATCCTTACCGCCCGCGACGCCGTCCGCTGGCCCCTCGTGGACAAGGGCGGCCGCTACGACTTCGCCTCCCTCGCGCCCATGGTCGAAGCCGCCCAGCAGCAGGGCGTCCAGATCGTGTGGGACCTGTGCCACTTCGGCTGGCCCGACGACGTGGACCTCTTCGCGCCCTCGTTTGTCACCCGCTTCGCCCGCTACTGCGGCGCGGTCGCCCGCTTCATGGCCGACACCAGCGACGAAGTCCCCTACTACACGCCCATCAACGAAATCTCCTTCCTGGCCTGGGCGGCCGGCGGCGTCGGCTACCTCTACCCCTTTGCCCAGAACCGCGCCCCCGAAGTGAAGCGCCAACTCGTGCGTGCCGCCATCGCCGGCAGCGAGGCGGTCTGGGAGGTGGACCCGCGCGCCCGCTTCCTGTACGTCGAGCCGGCCATCCACGTCGTCCCGCCCCGTGACCGCCCCGACCTGGCCGACGAAGTCGCCCGCCTCCGCGCTACTCAGTTCGAGGCGTGGGACATGCTGGCCGGTGTCACGGAGCCGGGTATCGGCGGCCACCCCCGCTACCTGGACGTGGTCGGCGTCAACTTCTACTACGACAACCAGTGGGAACACCCCAGTGGCCGGCGGCTCGGCTGGGACGCCCACCCCCTCGACGACCGCTGGCAGCCGCTGAGTGACAAACTCGCCGAAGTCTACGCCCGCTATCGCCGTCCACTGGTGATTGGGGAGACGAGCCACTTCGGCGCGGGACGCGCCGCCTGGATCCGCGAGATTGGCGCCGAGGTACAGCAGGCTCGCCAGCACGGTATCCCCGTCGAAGGCGTCTGCATCTACCCCATCCTGGACCGCCCCGACTGGGACGACGCGGCGCGCTGGCATCACAGCGGCCTATGGGACCTCCAGCCCGACGCCGAGGGCAGTCTCCGCCGTGTGCTGGTCGAAGACTACGCCGCCGCGTTGCGCCGTCTCCAGGAGGGCGGTCTGCGTTAGGGATAACGCTGGCCCCCATACCATACCGTCATAGGCCAACACCCCCAGGTAGGGGCGGGGTTTCCCCGCCCGTGAGTTGCGCCCTAGGTGGCCCCGACGGGCGAAGCCACCCTCCACCGGTGGGGCCGCCCCAATCGGCGAGGCTGTCCCAACGGGCGAGGTCACCTCGCCCCTACCTGGGGCGATATGTATCAATATGGGGAAAGTTGTTCCAACCTAGGATACTCATATGATAAGAGCCATCATCCGCTGGGCAGCCTGGCGCTAGGCCTGGACCGCCCGGCCCACCTATCTGTTACAGCTAGAGAGGTAAGCATGAGTGTGACACGCGAGCGCTTCGAACAGGGCATGACCTACGAAGCTTACAAAGCGCAGATGACGCGCAACCGCGACCGTCTCGAAGAGAACGAGCGCGCGGTCAAGCTGCGGCCCGAGGACACCCAGTTCTTCGCCCACCTGGTGCAGCCGCTCCACGCCCTGGTGCTCGTCGAGGACTGGTGCGGCGACGTCATTAACAACGTGCCGGTCCTGGTCAAGCTGGCCGAGGCCAGCGGCAAGCTCAACCTGCGCTTCTTCCTGCGCGACCAGAACCTCGACATCATGGACCAGTACCTCAACCGAGGCGTCCACCGCTCGATTCCCACCGTCGTCTTCTTTGACCAGGACTTCCACGAGCTAGGCCACTGGATCGAGCGCCCCGCCCTCATCACTGACCTGCGCGAGCAGATGCTGGGTGAGTTGTACGCCACCGCGCCCGAACTGGCTGGCGTCTCCCGTACCGCCTCGCCCGCCCAACTCTCCGAGGCGGCGCGTAACCGCCTGATGCAGGCCAACGCCGATTTCCGCGCCCAGACCCGCGACCGCGCCAACGAAGAAGTAGTCCGCGAGATGCGCGACATCCTCAGCCGCGCCCTCTCGCCTGCCGCCTCGTGAGGCCAAATGGACCAGCCTTCCGCCACCAGCGGCCGCCAGCCCGTCAAGGTCAGCATCGTCTACTGCGCCGCGTGCGGCTATGAGCCGCAGACCCTCGCCCTGACCTCGGCCCTCATGCACGCCTTCACCTATGACCTGGCCGGCATCGAGTTGATTCCCTGGGAAGAGGGCGCGTTTGATGTCGTCGTCAACGGCGAGCTTGTCCACTCCATGTACCGCGAGGGTGGCTTCCCCGAGCACGACACCATCATCCAGGCCGTCCGCGACCGCCTCAAAGTCTAACAAGACAGCCGCCCGAAGGTTGCGTACCTTCGGGCAGCCGTCTTTGGAAACGCTCAACAAGTTACCCCTGCCGCTGCTTCGCTCCGTCCTCGACCACCCGCCGCGCCTCCTCTGGCCCGGCCCGCCGCAGCACCTTAAACTGCTTGCCCTTGGCCTCGTTGTAGGACACAAAGAAGTGCTCGATCTCGTCCACCAGGGCCGGGGTGATCTGGTCCAGCCGCTGGATGTCGTGGTGCAGCCGCGAGTGGGAGGCGACGCCAATCAGGCGGTCGTTGCGCCCCGTCTCCCCCTCCTCCGTCTGCTCGGCTTCCAGCACCCCGATGAGGCGGGTGGCGATAAGACACCCTGGAAAGGCCGACTCATCCATCAGCACCAGGACATCCAGCGGGTCGCCATCCCCGCCCAGGGTGGACGGCACAAAGCCAAAGTCAAACGGGAACGACGCGCCGGCCGGCAGCACCCCACCCAGCTTGAACAGCCCGCGCTGCTCGTCGTAGGTGTACTTGTTGCGGCTGCCCTTCGGCGTCTCGAT
>CAZFUK010000154.1:8523-10248 GCA_964522005.1 uncultured Anaerolineales bacterium
TGTAAATCCTGTAAATCCTGTCAAAAATCTTCGGCGCTAGCGGTGCGGGAACAGCAGGCTGATCAGGGCGAAGAACAGCGCCCCCATCGCCATACACGTCGGGATGGTCAGCAGCCAGGCCGTCACGATGCTCCCCGCGATATTCCATCGCACCGCCGAGAGCCGCCTTGATGCCCCCACCCCCATGATGGCCGAGCTAATCACGTGCGTCGTGCTGAGCGGAAAGCCCAGCCGTGACGCGACCTCAATCACCAGCGCCGCGCTCGTCTCGGCCGCGAAGCCGTGGATGGGCTGAAGCTGCACCAGGCGGTGGCCCATGGTCTTGATGACCCGCCAGCCGCCGGCTGCCGTGCCCAGCCCCATGGCCGTCGCTGCCGTCAGCTTGATCCAGACCGGAATCTCCATCGAACTGAGGCCCAGGTAGCTCGCCAGGGATAGCGTCATGACGCCCATCGTCTTCTGCGCGTCGTTGCCGCCATGGCTGAAGGCCATCAGCGCCGACGACAGCAGTTGCAGCCGGCCAAAGAGGTGTTGCACTTCAGACGGGGTCCGCCGTATCAGGGCGCGTAACAAGACGACAATCAGCACGAACGCGATGGCGAAGCCCACCAGCGGCGAGACGATGAGCGGCGCGATGACCTTCTGGACCAGCGCCAGCCACTTCGGCGCGTTGAAGCCGGCTTCCGCGATAGTGGCCCCGACAATCCCACCAATCAGGGCGTGACTCGAACTGGACGGGATGCCGTAGTACCAGGTAATCAGGTTCCAGGTAATCGCGCCCAGCAGCGCCGCCACCACGACCCGCTGCGTCGCCAGTTCCGGCGGCACCAGCCCCGACGCGATCGTTTGCGCCACCGCCGTGCCCGTCAGCGCGCCGACGAAGTTCAGCACGGACGCCATGATGATGGCCTGGCCGGGCGTCAGGACGCGCGTGGCGACGACCGTGGCGATGGCGTTGGCCGTGTCGTGGAAGCCGTTGATAAAGTCAAACGTGACGGCGAGCACCAGGACGATGATGAGGAGGATGAGGGCCTCAGGCATTTTTCAGCACTACCGTTTGCAGGACGTCGGCGATGTCTTCAAACCGATCCGTCACGTCTTCGAGTTCCCCGTAAATCTCTTTCCAGCGCGAGAACTCAAACCAGTCGTCGCGGCTGGTGGCGACGAGGCGCTCCAGCGCCCGCCGCAGCACCGCGTCCGCCTCGTTCTCCAGGCGGTTGACCTCGATGGCATGCTTGCGCACGCCCTGGAGCAGCCCCTTCTCGCGCAGCAGCGGCATGGCGGCGTCAATCTCCACCGCGCAGCGCACGATGATGTCGCCCAGTTCGCGGGCTTCCGGCGTCGGTTGCTCGATGCGGTAGATGAGCATCTTGACCGCTGCCTGTTCGATGCCGTCCAGCGCGTCATCCACCGTGTGGGCCAGGGCCTGTATCTCTTCGTTGTCCAGGGGGGTAATCAGGGTCTTGTGGAGAAGGTCGCGGATCTCGTGGACGATAAAGTCGCCCTGGTGCTCGGTCTCGGTAATCTCCGCCACCTTGTTGGCGGGCGACTCGTAGTGATCCAGCAGGGCTTTGAGCGCGTGGGCCCCGTCGAGTAGCGTGCGGCTGCCCTTCTCAAACCAGTCGTGGAAGCGCATCTCGGCAGGGAGGATTTGGAATCGAGGCATGGCGTGTCTCCCGCGGCTAAGTATACCACCACTCCCGGCGAAGCAAAATCCAGGCCACC
>CAZFUK010000155.1:0-10198 GCA_964522005.1 uncultured Anaerolineales bacterium
CCAAAGCCTTCGCCTTACTCGGCATCACCCGTCCCTGACTTTGAAAGAACCCTGGCCTGAATGTGGTCGCTCTATACATTTTCGAGCGTGTGTTTTATAATCCAGCCATGTCTACCCCCGTCTTGGTCACGAAACTCTATATCCCGCCACCCCGCCCTGGAGTTGTCCTCCGCCCTCGGCTGATAGACCGGCTGAACGAGGGCCTCCTGGCGGGCCGCAAACTGACCCTCATTTCCGCCCCCGCCGGCTTCGGCAAAACGACCCTGGTCAGCAGTTGGATGGACGATCTACGCCGGACGCTGGATAATGGGCAGGCCAAGGTAGCGCACCAGACGACAATCATCAATCATCAATCGTCAATCGTCAATCCGGTCGCCTGGCTGTCGCTGGACGCAGGTGACAGCGACCCCGTACGCTTTCTGACGTATCTCATCGCCGCCCTCCAGACGGTTGCGCCCCATCTCGGCGCGCACGCGCTGCGGGCGCTCCAAGCCCCGCAGCCACCGCCGAGCGAGCCGCTGCTCACCACTCTCCTCAATGAAGTCGCCGCCCTGCCGGCCCCCTTTGTCCTCGTCCTGGACGACTACCACCTGATCGAGGCCACTGCTGTGGACGCTGCCCTCACCTTTCTGCTGGAGCGCCTGCCGCCGCAGATGCGTCTGGTGGTCGTCACCCGCGAAGACCCGGATCTGCCCCTGGCGCGCTGGCGTGTCCAGGGGCAATTGACCGAGCTGCGCGCCGCCGCCTTGCGGTTTACCCCCGCCGAAGCCGCCGACTTTCTCAACCGGGGGATGGGCCTGGACATCTCGCCAGTGGCTATCGCCGCCCTGGAAGACCGCACCGAGGGCTGGATCGCTGGCCTGCAATTGGCCGCGATTTCCATGCAGGGGCGCCAGGATACGACCGGCTTCATCCACTCGTTCACCGGCAGCCACCGCTTCGTGATGGACTATCTGGTGGAAGAGGTTCTGCGCCAACAGCCCGCCGGCGTGCAGAGCTTCTTGCTGCGTACCGCCATCCTCGACCGCCTGTGCGGCCCGCTGTGCGATGCGGTGCTGGGCGGAGAACAAGCGATGGAGGACAGAGGGACGAGCCAGTCCATGCTCGAACACCTGGAGCATGCCAACCTGTTCATCGTTCCCCTGGACAACGAACGGCGCTGGTACCGCTATCACCACCTCTTTGCCGACTTGCTGCGGCAGCGCCTCCCCCAGAGCGGGGTCCTGGTAGGGCATGGGGGGCCGACCGAGGCGGAACTGCATCGCCGCGCCAGCCAATGGTATGAAGACAATGGCCTGGAGTTGGAAGCGTTCCACCACGCGGTCAAGGCCAACGACATAGACCGCGCCGAGCGCCTCATCGAGGGTAAGGGCATCCCGCTGCACATGCGGGGCGCGGTGACGGGTATCCTGGACTGGCTGGCGTCGCTCCCGACCACCGTCCTGAATGCCCGACCCTGGTTGTGGTGGCGCTATGCCTCGCTGCTGCTGATGAATGGACAAACGACGGGCGTGGAGGAGAAGCTCCAGGCCGCCGAAGCCACGCTGCCGCACACCGAGGCCACCGACAAGACGATTGGTCTGGTCGGGCACATCGCGGCCGCTCGGGCGACGCTGGCGCTGACCCGCTACGACGTAGAGACCATGCTGGCCCAGTCGCGCCGCGCCCTGGAGCATCTGCCCGCCACCAGCCTGGCTCTCCGCGCCAATGCGCACTGGACGCTGGCGTATGCCTACTTCCTCCAGGGCGACCGCGTCGCGGGCCGGCGGGCCTGTACCGAAGCCATCCATCTCGGCCACGCCGCCGGCACCATCTTCACCACCATCCTGGCGACCATCGGCTTGGGCAACGTCCAGGAAGCCGACACCGAACTCCATCAAGCGGCGGACACCTACCGCCGTGTCCTCCACCTGGCGAGTGAGCAACCGCTACAGATTATCTACGAGGCCCACCTGGGCCTGGCCCGTGTCCTCTACGAGTGGAATGACCTGGACGCGGCCGAGCGACACGGGCGGCAGAGCCTCGATCTGGCGCGCCAGTATGACCGGGTGATTGACCGCTTCATCCTGTGCGAGGTGTTTCTGGCCCGCCTGAGACTGGCGCGGGGCGATGCCGCCGGCGCAGCTGAGTTGCTGGCCCAGGCGGGTCAGACGGCGCAAGCGCAGGCCTTTAGGCATCGCCTGCCCGACGTGGCCGCCGCGCGCGTGCCGGTCTTGCTGCGCCAGGGGCAACTGGCGGCGGCCGCCCATCTCGCCCAGACGTACAACCTCCAGCACGGCCAGGCGCGGGTCTACCTGGTCCAGGGCGACCCGGCCGCCGCGCTGGCCGTGCTGGAGGCCTGGCGCCAGCAGGTGGAAGCCAGGGGCTGGCACGATGAGCGGCTGCGCGCGCTGGTTCTCCAGGCCCTCGCGCTCCAGGCGCTGGGCGATGCAGACAGGGCGGTGCAGACGCTAGGCGAGGCGCTGGCCCTGGCCGCGCCGGGCGGCTACATCCGTCTCTTTGTGGACGAAGGCCCACCGATGGCGCACCTGCTGGCCGCCGCCGCCGGCCGGGGGATGCTGCCCGACTATGTCGCCAGGCTGCGGGCGGCCTTCGGAAATGCGACGGAGGACGAAAGATGGACGACGGAGGACAAACAAGGCGTTCTCGATCCTCCGTCCTCCGTCGTCCGTCCTCTGTCCCTGCTGGAGCCACTGAGCCAACGCGAGTTGGAAGTCCTCCGCCTCATCGCCCAGGGCCTCTCGAATGAGCAGATTGGCGAGCGGCTGTTCCTTGCCTTGAGCACCGTCAAAGGGCACACAGGCCGCATCTTTGGCAAACTGGGCGTCCAACGGCGCACCGAAGCCGTCGCCCGCGCCCGCGAGTTGGGCTTGCTATAGCCGCATCCCCACACCCATACCCCAAACAGTACTTTAGTCGCTAGACGTTCGTACCCGGAGCCGGTACACTCCTGATACACTGCATAACAGGAGACACGGCATGGATATCTACGAGGCGCTCTACACCACCCGCGCCATGCGGCGGCTGAAACCCGACCCGATTCCCCTCGACGTTCAGGCCCGCATTCTCGACGCCGCCGTTCACGCCCCCACCATCGGCGAACAGTGGCGCTTCATCCTGGTGGATGACCCCGCCATCAAGTCCCAACTCGCGCCGCTCTACCGCCAGGCCTTTGAGCGCCTGTTAGGCCAGAACGGCATGCATCTCGACACCATGCTGAAGGATGAGTCGCCGATGGGGCGCATTGCCCGCTCTGGCTACCACCTGGCGCATCACTTCGCCGAGGTTCCCCTGCTGCTCATCGGCTTCGGGCGCAGCCGCGACGGCAGCGGCATCTACCCGGCGCTCTGGAGCGCGATGCTGGCCGCGCGCGCGGAGGGCATCGGCTCGACCCTCACCGGCATGCTCCAGACCTTCTTCTCAGACGAGGTGTTCGACATCCTCGGTGTGCCCAAGGGGGCGGGCTGGTACATGCACGGGGTCGTTCCCCTGGGCTACCCGCTAGGCAGGTGGGGTGTCGGCGTTCGCGCCCCGGTCCACAAGGTCGCGGCGCGCAATAGCTGGCAGGGCGACCTGGGTTTCACGGTGGCGGAGCCGTTATGGCCGAGATAGGTCAGCCTACCGTCTATCAAATCCGACTCAGAGGGCATCTGGGTCGCCAGTGGGCCGACTGGTTTGGAGATGTGACCATCACCCTGGAAGACAACGGGGATACGCTCCTCACCGGCCCGGTGGTGGATCAGGCCGTGTTGCACGGCTGGCTCAAAAAAGTGCGCGACTTAGGGATTCCGTTGGTCTCGGTTGGACCCGTTGAACCTACTCAGGTAGACAGATAGAGTCGTAGGAGAAAACCTCATGACCCTCCGTACCGCCGAACCATCGCCGCTGACGCGGGCGCGCCTCGCCGCGTTCCTCTCTTTCTTGGGACTCCCCGCTCCCTTCGGCCTCATCTATGTTCCCGCGCGTCTCATTGTGCCCGGCGATGCCGCCGCCACCGCCAACAACATCATCGCGTCTGAGTCGCTGTTCCGGCTCGGCATCCTGAGTAATCTCCTCTTGCCGATCCTCAACATCCTCCTGGCCGTGGCGTTGTACCAGCTACTCAAGCCGGTCAACAAGACGATGGCCTGGCTGATGGTCATCTTCGTCCTGGCGGGTGTCCCCATCGCCATGCTCAGCGAGCTTACCCAACTGGCGGCCCTGCGGCTCGTGAGCGGTATGGACTACCTGACGGTCTTCACGACCGCGCAGTTGCAGGCGCTTGTCCTGCTCTGTCTTCAGGTGCACCAGCAAGGGCTGAATATCGCCATGCTCTTCTGGGGTCTGTGGCTGTTCCCCCTGGGCTACCTGGTCTTCAAGTCGGGGTTCCTGCCCAGGCCGCTGGGCCTCTTGCTCATCCTTGGCTGTGTTGGCTACATGGCGCAAAGTCTGGCGGCACTGCTCGTCCCCGGCCTGAGACTGAACCTCATCTTCCTTACCAGTTGGGGCGAACTGCTGTTACCCTTCTGGCTGCTCATCAAGGGCGTGAACGTTGAGCAGTGGCATAAGCTCGCTCTAGAATCCGCCTGAGATCGTCAGCACGCGCGCCCACGTTCACTACGTCGTGACCGAGTACGGCCACGCCTACCTGTACGGCAAGAGCCTACGCCCGCTGCCGCATGTTAGATTTCTGGCCCTGCCTCGTCAGCCGTCCTGTCTGCGGCCCCGCCCCTCGTCGGCGGGGCCGTTGTGGCGGCCTCGTCGTCGTCGGCTTGCCGGGGGAGGAAGCCTGCGGCGGTCGCGAGGGCCGCGCCCGCCGCGACGCCCAGCAGCCAGCGCCCCTTGCCCTGGCGGTCCTCCAGCACCGTGCGCGCCGTGTTGTAGCCCGGCGCGCCGCTGACCCCGCCGCCCGGGTGGACGCTCGCGCCGGTGAGGTACAGCCCCTCGACCGGGCCACGGAAGTCGGTCAGCCCCAGGCAGGGGCGGAACGGGAACATCTGGTCCAGGTTCATGTCCAGGTGGGTGTAGTGGCCTCGGAATAGTCCGAACCAGCGTTCGGTGTCCAGCGGCGTCTGGACCTTGCGCGCCGTGATGGTGGCCGGGACATTGGGAGCGTACTGGGCGACGGTCGCCAGCAGGCGGTCCGCTTCGCCCTCGCGCAGGGCGTCCCAGGTCTGGCCGTCGGCCAGGCTGTAGGGGTAGAACTGGCCGCGAATGAACAAGGTATGCTTGCCCGGCGGGGCCAGCGTGGGGTCGGTGGCCGTGGCGGTGAAGACGAGGGCGGCCGGGGCGCGGGGCGGCTGACCCAGCCGCGCTTCGTCCGACGCCCGTTGCAGGTGCTCCACCGAAGGACACAGGATTTGCAGGCCGTGGTGGTGCGGCGCGGGCGAGCCGCCACTCGGCGCGGCGGTGTAGTCGGGCAGGGCGTCGGCGGCGGCGTGGACGAGCAGGCCGATGCCGTCGCGCGCACTCAGGCTGCGGGCGCGGCGGGTGAGGTCGGCCGGCAGGTCCTCCGGTGTCAACAATTCAAAGAGGGTGGTCCAGAGGTGCGTCCCGGCGACCACGGTCCGCGCCGCCCACTCCTGGCCGCCCGCCTGGACCCCGCGCACCCTGCCGTCCCGCACCACAATGCGCTCGACGGGCGTGGCGACCCTCAACTCACCGCCGTGGTGGGTCAGGCAGCGCACGAGGGCATCGGTCAGCGCGCCCGAGCCGCCGCGCGGCCGCCAGCCGCCAATGCTGTGGTAGAGCGCGGCCATCCCGGCGTAGTGACCTGAACCCAGGTCCGACGGCGCGTGGCCGACTTCAGAGCCGATGAAGGCCAGCGGGCCGCGCACGTAGTCCGACTCGAAGGTCTCGGCCAGGAGTTGGCCGTAGGCGCTCAGCGTCTGCTCGGCGGTGTCGGGGGCGTCGCCGCGACCGAGCAGCGCCAGCAGATGCTGGAGCGCGCCGCCCCCCACCTGGCCCGTCATCTGGGCCGGGGTGCGCGCCGTTAGCCCCTGGAGCAGCGCCTGGTAAACGCGGCCCCACTGCTGGACAAAGTCGCGGTAGCGGTCGGCGTCGGCGGGCGACAGGGCAGCGATCTCCTGGCAGGTGCGGTCCAGGTCGCGCCAGAAGCGCAGGCTCCGGCCATCGGGGAAGGCGGCAAACGCCCACGGGTCCAGCTCGAGGTACTCCAACCCGAAGCGCCGCAGTTCCAACTCCTCGACCACGGGCGTCCCCTGGATCAGTTCGTGGTAGATGCTCGCCAGGTCCAGGCGGTAGCCGGGGAAGACCTCCTCGGTGACGACCGCGCCGCCCGGCACGGCCCGCTTCTCCAGGACGACCACCTTCAGCCCGGCCCGCGCCAGGTAACAGGCGCACACCAGGCCGTTATGCCCGCCGCCCACGACAATCGCGTCCCACTCCCTCTGCTGCGCCATGCTCGCCTCCTCTGCTTCCCTCCCTCTCCCCGTGGGAGAGGGCCGAGGTGAGGGTCTTCACGTCCGACCGTTGAGCCATAGTGCGGCAAGTCGTGTGCCAGCGAGCGGGTGGCGGACTTTCCCATTCGGGGCAATCGTCATTACAATTGTGTCTAGCCAGACCTGACAGGTTTCTAAAAACCTGTCAGGTCTACACGTCGCAGTTTCCAAAGGGAGTTGACGGTATGGGGCGCGTGCGAGGGGTATGGCTGGCGCTGGGACTGGCGCTGCTAATGCTTGTGAGCGGCTGCACGGGGCAGCCGACTGAGGGGCCGTCGGCCCAGGCGGGCATGGCGGTCAAGCGCGAGAGCCTGGGAGCGATTCCAAATCTGTCGGTTGACCCGCGCGACAAGAGCCTGCTGACGGCGACGGCCAAAGGCGTCTACCGCAGCGCGGACAGCGGGCAGACGTGGCAGGCGCTGCCCATTCCCGGCAACCTGGGGCGAGGCGACTTTAGCGCCGTCCTCGTCACGCCCGGCGAGCCGAAGACGCTCTATGTGGGCGGGATGAACTCCGGGGTGCTGCGCAGCGACGACAACGGCCAGACGTGGCGGAGCGCCGGCGCCGGGCTGCCGACCAAGAAGGTGGGGGCCCTGGCCCTCCACAGCACCCAGCGCGATAGCCTGTTCGCCTGGCTCAAGGACGGCGGTATCTACCGCAGCGACGACGGCGGGGCCAACTGGCGCTTTGTCCACGAGGGGCCGAGCCTGACCAGCCTGATTCTGCTCGTCCACTCGTCGCTGGAAGGCAGCATGAACACCGGCTGGATGTACGCCGGTGTGCCCGATGGCGTCTACCTGACCTCGGACTGCTTCTGAAGCCTGCGGTCGGCGGACAGGTTGCCCGCCTCCTTTACCATCCGCGTCGCGGCCGTGGACCCGAGCCAGCCGAAACGCGTCTATGCCGCTGGGCCAGACGGCCTCTTCCGCTCCGACGACGCCGGCAAGACCTGGGCGCTGTCCAGTGCCGGCCTGCCGTCCTCGGCGGTCACGGCGCTGGCCCTCGACCCGAGCCAGCCCGCCAGCCTCTACGCCGCCACGGCGGCCGGCCTCTTCCGCTCCGACGATGGAGCCGCCACGTGGCGCGCCTGGCCGTCGCCCTGAGGAACCCCCTATGCACGACGCTATTCCACTCCGTCGGCGGCTCGGTTGGTGGGCGCACGCCCTGCTGTCTATCGCGCGGCGCGGCCAGCGCTTCAGCCCTGACCCGCACGACCAGGCCAACTATGCCCGCCTGTGGCAGATGGGGCTGGAGATGCGCGCCGAGGCCGACCAGACCCCGCTGGAGGCCGCTGAAGCGGTCTACCGCGAGGCGATCAGCCTGGTCGGCCCCATTCCGGTGGCCGACGCGGCGGTCTTCAACGCCCAGGGTCAAATCTTACTGATTCAGCGGGCCGACGACGGCTTGTGGGCGATGCCGGGTGGGGCGTTGGACGTGGGGGAGACGGCGGCGGAGGGCGCCTGCCGTGAGGCGTGGGAGGAGACGGGGCTGCGGGTGCGGGCGACGGCGCTGGTCGGCGTCTACGACTCGCGCTTCTGCGGCACACGGTCGAGCTGGCACCTGTACCAGTTCGTGTTTCTGTGCGAGTCGGTCGAGGGCGAGCTAACACCTTCCCACGAGACGACGGACGTACGCTGGTTTAGCCCCGACGCCCTGCCACCGCTCTCGCCCGGCCACCCGCGGCGTGTCGCCGACGCCGTCGCCTTCTACCAGAGCGAGCGCCGTCAGCCCTACTTCGACAGCGGCCCATTTACAGCAACCTGGTAAACTCCTCTACAGTTAGGCCGGCCTGTCGGATGATAGCCCGCAGAGTTCCACGGCGTATTTCACGGTGATCAGGAACGGTCAGTTGGGCCACTGGATCGTCGCGCACGAGGGTAATATGGCTGCTTTCCCGTCGGACGACGTAGAAGCCCGCCTTTTCGAGAGCACGGATACACTTCTCCCCTGAGACTACCGGGAGCTTGCTCCTACAGCCACTAAGACCGCCTCTAGCGTATCATCGGGGACTGGCTCGCCACGTTCCCGTAAGACCCTGATGTGTAGGCTAATGGCGTCTCGGATGTTCCTAATCGCCTCTTCTTTCGTCTGCCCCTGGCTGATGCAACCGGGTAGGCTCGGGACCTCTGCCACCCACCAGCCGTCTTCGTCGGGGTAGATAACGACCTGTCTCACGCTAGTCTCCTTCCAGGACTTTCCAGGACTTTTATGCTTTTTCATCTGGATTCTTATATTCTTGGTATTCCTGTATTCTACGAATACGCCGCCCTTTAGGCAAACAGCGCCTGGCTTTAATCTAGTTGGCCTGATTCCGCGTCAGCGGCGCTTCCGTGTTATACTGTGCGGAGGTCAAGAACCGCTGGGAGGAGGCGGGATGCCATTACAACGGCCGCATATTCTACTGTTTGGTCCGCCGGGCGCGGGCAAGAGTACCCAGAGCGCGCTGCTGGTGCGCAAGTGGCCGCTGGTCGCCCTCTCGACCGGTAAGTTGCTGCGCGAGGAAGTCGCCCAGGGCACGGCCATCGGCGCGCAGGTGCGCGATACCCTGGCGCGGGGCCAACTCGTCCCCGACGACATGATGATTCGCATTATCCAGACCTGGCTCGCCCAGTTGCCCCCCGACAAGGGCTTTCTGCTCGACGGCTTCCCGCGCACGGTGCGCCAGGCACGCGCCCTGGACGGGTTGCTGGCCGAGGCGGGACGCCCACTCACCGCCGTCATCAAGCTTAACCTGTCCGTCTCTGAGGCGGTCGCGCGGCTGGGCGGTCGGCGTATCTGCTACGGCGCGGGGCCAGAGGAAATCATCCATATCAACGACGAGACGGCGGTGGCGCGCTGCATCCAGCGCGGTGGGCTGCTCGTCCAGCGCCCCGACGACCTGCCCAATGCCATCGTCAACCGCCTGGGCGTCCACGACGCCGAGACCGAGCCGCTGATGGACTTCTACCGCCCGCGCGGCCTGACGCATACGGTAGACGCGGTCGGCGCGCCAGAGGACATCGCGCGGCGCATCATCGCGGCGGTGGAAGGGATGCAGAGAGACCCTAAAGGTCTCCAAGACCTTTAGGGTCTGAGGAGTAGTATGATGGAAGTGGAAGCGAAGTTCAGCCTGGACGAGGCGGCGGCGCAGACGCTGCCGGCGCTCGACGAGATCGCCGGCTACCGCCTGGGCGAGACGCGCGTCGTCGCCGACGTGGACCAGTACCTCGACACCACGGACTACCGTGTCCTACGCGGGGGGTACGCCTGCCGCATCCGCGAGCGCAACGGCCAGCTCATCGCCACGCTCAAATCGCTGTCGCCGGCCGACTCCGAGTTGCACGCCCGCGAGGAACTGGAGACGGAGCTGGCCCCAGACGCGGGCGACCCCCAGTCGTGGCCGCCGGGCGCCGCGCGCGACCTGGCCGTGCGCCTGACGGACGGCGCGCCCCTCCAGACGCTGTTTATGATCTGGCAGCAGCGCGGCGTCCGCCCCGTCCACGACGGCGAGCGGCTGGTGGGGGAGTGGAGCCTGGACCAGGTGGAGACGACGGCGGGCGACAAGACCGAGCACGCGACGGAGTTGGAGATTGAACTGAAGGGCGACGGGACGACCGATGACCTGCGCCGCCTGGCCGAGGCCCGGGCCGCGCGGCCCGGCGTCCAGCCCCAGCCGCGCTCCAAGTTCGAGCGGGCGATGAGCATGCTCGACCTCGCCAAGATCCAGGCGGCGATGGACGCGCCGGCCGAGAAGCCCAAGGCTGGCCCAGGCGTCCGCG
>CAZFUK010000156.1:0-10197 GCA_964522005.1 uncultured Anaerolineales bacterium
ACCGGCGGCTGGCTGGTCGGCAACGAGGTCCGCATCAGCATCGAAGCCGAAGCCACCCCGGCGTAATTGTTGTGTGAAAAGACAACCGCCTCTCCCCAGGGAGAGGCGGTTGTGGTTTAGGACGGTCGTAGAGACGCGATGTCGTAGAGACGTGATATATCACGTCTCTATGAGGAATCGCGTCTGGCCTAGCGGCGCGGCGGCTGCGGCGGGCCAGGCGGGGCCGGGAAGTCGGACCCGATGAACACGCCGATGATGTAGTCCTCGGTCTCGCCGTAGTCCAGGGCGCCGGTGGGCGTCGGCTCGCTGCCGTAGCTCAAGCGGACGCGGACAACCATGTAGCCCGGCGTGGACGGGACGCGGATGGGCAGGTCGAGGATCTGGTAGGGCTGGCTCCTATCCCAAGAACTACCATCACTCCCCTGCTGGCCTGGCGCCCCGTTCCAGGTAAACATCACCTGGTCGTTGGGGTCGTCGAAGACACCGTTGTGGTTCACATCGGCCCAGGCCTTGACGAAGATGCGCTTGCTGTTCTCTAGACCGTAGCGGTTGGAGTTCGGCTCGCGCGCGGAGACGATCACCCGCGCCGTCACCGCCCGCTCGGCCGGGATGTAGATGCGCTGCGTGGTCGGGACGCTCGTGTTCCACGGGTTGCGGAAGAACACGCCGTCGTCGTAGAAGTCGTAGTTGAACGGGTTCAGGTTGGGCGCACCGTCCGGGTCTTGCGTGTCGGTCGCGCTCCGCTCGCCGCTCACCCAGCGGCCCAGCCACTCGTGGATGTAGTTGCCGTTGTAGGTGCCGGTCACCCCCGTCCCGTAGCCCGGGTCCACCAGACCCGCGACCGTCGAGGCCGGCGCGTCACCGAAGTCACCCAGCACGTCGGTGGACCAGCGCGAGACGTTGTCCTGGTTCAGGTAGTCGGGGATACCGCAGGTCGGCCCGGTCGGCGTGAAGCCCGACTCGATGCGGATGGTGTTGACCAGCGTGGTCCCCGGCGGCGTCGTGAAGTCGGGGTCGGACACCTTGGGCACCTGGACGACGACCTGGAAGGTCTCGCTCTGGCCCGCGCCGAGCGTGCCGAGGAAGCAGCCCTCGCGGATGTCGCGGCCCTCACAGCGCAGGAGCGTGTGCCGCACGTAGCGTGTCCCTTGCGGGATGATGTCCGTGATGCGGATGGCGTTGGCCTCGTCTGGCCCCTCGTTGCGGAACTGGACGGTGTAGGTGATGAGTTCACCCGGCACCACCACCCGCGTGCTGAGTTGGTCCGTGTTGGGGCCGCCAATCCGCAGCGTGTCCGTAATCTGGTTGCTGGGGTTGACCCTCACCTCCGGATACGGCGACGACTGGAACATCTGGATGCGCAGGTCGGCCTGGGCGATGCGCACGGGCACCGGCCCGGACTCGACGGGCTGCGGGCGGAAGCCGTACTCGTCCACCGCGCCGGTGATGCCCGCACGGTTGATGGTGTAGCGCGCCGGCGAGCGGACGATGTCGTAGGTGCTGCGCAGCGTGCGGAAGCGCACCCGCACCGTCAGGCTCTCACCGGGCGGCAGGTCCCGCGCGAAGCCGCGCGGCTCCGGCTGGGTCAGGTCGCTCCAGTTGAGCGTGCCCGTCTGGCTCTGCCCCGACCCCCGCAGCGTGGGCGGGCCGTCTGGCTGCGGCGTGGCGCTGACAAACTCCAGGTAGTACGACTCGAAGGTGTCCGTCAGTGGCAAGGTGGCAATGGTCGTGTTGCCACGGTTGCGGATGATGATCTCGTAGTCAATGTTCTGGTTGACGCCCACGATGTCGCAGTCGGGCGCGACCAGCAGCCGCTTCTCAATCTCCAGTTGCGGGCAGGCGATGCGCGCGTCCGCCGAAGCGTAGACGTTGGGGATGTCGGCTTCCTGGCCGGAGCGCGGTTCGTAGCCTCGGGCGCCGGTGATGGTCACCTTGTTGCTGATCAACTGGTTGCCCGGCACGATGCTGTTGTTGGGGCAGCCGATGGCGCGGAAGGTGACGGTGAACGAGATGCGCTGGCCTGGCCGTAGCGGCTGGCCGATGCCGTTGGGCGATGGTTTGGTCAGGTCTGACCACGTCAGGCTGCCCTGGCCGGGAATATCCGGCGTGAAGCTGGTGTCGGCGCGGACGTACTGCAGGATGCCGGGGTCGTAGTCGTCCACCAGCGGCAGCTTGGTGACGGTGATGTTGCCCGTGTTGGTAATCTGGATGCGGAAGGTTAGCTCGTTGCGCGTCGGGTCGAGGGGCGAGACGGCGCCTGTGGTCGGCGCGACGAGCGTCTTGGAGATGCTCAGCCGGGCGCAGACGTAGTCCACCTCGGCCGTGGCGAAGTCGGCCGGCACGGGCAGGGTGGAGGTGCGGAAGTTGGCCTGTGCTCCAGACACGCCGACGCTGTTGAGTGTGGTGATGGGCGCGTTGGTCGTGGGGCAGGTCAACGTCCGCAACGTGATCAAGACGGCGATACTGTCGCCGGGCTGGAGCGGTGAGGCCGCGGCCAGGTTGGTCCAGCGTAGCGTGCTGCCCGTCTGCGAGGTGGGCTGGACGCTGGCCGACACGAATTCGTAGAGCGGCGGCGTGACCCCGCCTGAGGCGTCGGCGCGCAGGTTGAAGGTGTCCGTCATCGGGATGGTGGCGAGGGGCAGGTTGCCCGTGTTGCGCACCGTGACCTGGAAGACGGCGGTCTGGCGCTCGTCCAGGACGAGACCGCTGCGCGGGAAGAGCAGCCGCTTCTCGACTTCCAGCTTCGGACAGGCGACATCAAACTCGACGGTGTCCGAGGACTGCGGGGCGGTGAAGCCGTAGCCGCCGCCCGAAGCGATGGCGTTGCCGATGGTGGCGCGGTTGGCCGTGGAGCCGCCCGTGGGACAGCCAATCACCTCGAAGCGGGCGGTGACGGTGTAGACCTCGCCCGGCTGGAGGGAGCGGCCGCGCGCGCGGTTCAGGTCGTCCCAGACCAGTTGGCCGCCAATATCACGGCCGCTGGGCTGCGGGTCGGCGTCCACGAAGCGGAGCACGCTCGGGTCGAACGTGTCCTGCATGGGGACGACGTTGATGGCCTGGTTGCCCGTCGCCTTGACGGCGATGGTAAAGGTGACTTGTTCACCAAAGGCAATCGGGCCTTGCTGGGTCGTCTGCACCCGTTTGGTGACCTGGATGTTGGGGCAGATGATGCGTAGCAGGGGGGCGCGGGCGCGGGCCTGGGTGACGAGCGTGCCCTGGGCGCGCGGGCTGCCCACCTCCGCGATGTTCACCGTGCCCGCTTCGGACGAGCAGGCCCGCACTTCAAACGTGATGCGGAGGGTCAGGGATTGGCCTGGTTCCAGGGTCACATTCTGGAGCGGGGTCAGGAAGTCCACCGACCCGGTCGGCGTGGTCGTGATGGGCGTTGTCGGGCTGATGGGCGTGAAGCCGTTGCCGGTGCCGAGGAGGGCGGAGCGGAAGGCGAGGATGTCGGGGTTGAAGCGGTCGGTGACCTGGAGGTTGCGCAGCGTCCGCAGGGCGGGTGGCGCGCTGGCGTTCTCCACCGGGTTGGTGATGACAATCTGGTAGGTCACCAGGTCGCCCACCAGGGCCTGGCCGCTGGGCAGGTCCACCAGGCTCTTGGAGATTTGGACCGCCGTGCACAGCCGTTGGGAGGCCGAGCTTCCCGTCGGCGGCAGCAGTTCGTTGGTCGCGCTGATGGCGCCGCTGATGTAGACCTGGACGGCCAGCATACCGCCCTCTGGACACAGGATGGGGTCCATGAGGATGGTAAAGGTCCGGGTGGCGGTGGGGGAACCCGCCGGCCCCAGGTCACCCACGGCGGGGAACTGGGTCAGGTCGTTCCAGCGCAGGACGCCAGCACCGGTGATGTCGGGGGTGTACTGGGCGGAGAGGAATTGGAGATAGTTACTGTTGTAGCTGAAATCGAGGGGCAAGACGCTGACACCGACCGCCGCGGTATTGGTGATGCGGACGGTGTACAGGACGTTGCCGTTGGGCTGGAGCGCCCCCGCGACGCCCACCTGAAGCGTCGTCACCGAGCTGGCGACCCGCGCCGACCTCGTGATGAGGGGGAAGTACGAGCGTCGGGTCTGCTGGGCCTCAGCCCCATCTACGCGCCATAACAGGACGGCGGCGGACAGGACTAACCCCAGGCTCGCCACTACAAACCACAAACGTTTGACCATCGGAGCCTCCGTAAGACTAGGGGGTTAAGGCAGCAACCAACAAGGTCCCGGTAGAGACGCCATCTATCGCGTCTCTACTGGGCCTGAATTGGTCGCACAGTAACGGAGCGTAGCCTCGTTCCGAGGCGGCTAAAGGGGGTGTTCCCCACCCGCAGGCTGGCCCTTCCAACGCGGCGGGGCGGCGGTGTGGAAGCAGAGGGAAGGGCGCAAGTTGTGCTGATAGGCGCTTTGGATGCCTTCAACACACATACGCACAGGGCCGCCTGAGCGATATGGCCTGGGGGCCTCAATAGAGGGGAAAAGCCTACATCTTCACACAGCGGGCGATCCACAGCCCATCCCGCCGCTCCACCGGCATGGCGAAGCTGAAGCGGTCGAGGGCGAGGGCCAGGTCGAGGTCGGTCGGCGGGAAGTCGTCGCCCAGGCTGTCGGTGAGTTCGCGGGCGTCGGCGGACTCGCGCACGCGGGCCAGCGTCGCCGCGACATCCGGCGGCTCGCCGCGCAGCAGGGCGGCCAGGTAGTCGCCGCAGGCGTCATCCTCGTTATAGGGACTGCCGACCGGGTTGGTCGCCAGCAGGCTGACCTGGCGCGGCGCGCGGGATTGGACATAGGCGGCGGTGGCCTGGGCGACGACGAGGCTGGCGAGGACTCTCTCCTCCGCCTCCATCGCCAGGACCACGCCCTGTGTTCCCGCGCCCGTGCGCTGCACCAGCCGCCGACCGGCCACGTTGGCCCGCTGCATGTAGGTGGGCGAGTTGTTGAGGTCGAAGCCGGGGATGAGCCGGCCGCGCACCTCGCCCATGAGTAGGGCGTCGGGGAAGCGTTCGCGCACGGCAAAGGCCTCCTCCACGGTGCTAACGAGGACGATGTCCCGCGCGCCGCCCGCGAAGGCATAGGCGGCCGTGGTGAAGGCGCGCAGAACGTCTATGACGACGGTGAGGCCCCGCGCGGCCAGCGCGCCCTCCGCCCCGCGTAGGTGGACCAGCTCAGGCGGAGGGGGGGGAGGGGAGGGGGGAGACGAGGACTTTGTCGACACGGTTGCCATCCATATCCACGACTTCAAAGCGCAGCGCCTGCCACTCGAAGGTGTCGCCCGCCGAGGGGATGCGTCCGAGTTGGGCCAGGACAAAGCCGGCCAGGGTCTGATAGTTGCCCTCGGCGTAGCCTGGCGGGTTCTCCAGGCTGACGACTTCCTGGACAGCGGTGATGGGCAGCATGGCGTCTATCAGCCACGAACCGTCCTCGCGCTGGACAATGGGCCTGTCGGTGGCGTCGGGGGCGGGCAGGTCGCCCACAATGGCTTCCAGGACATCGGTGAGGGTGATGAGGCCCTGGATGCCGGCGTACTCGTCCAGCACCAGCGCCATGTGCTGCCCCGACTCGCGGAAGGTCTCCAGCAGGGCCAGGATGAGCATGGACTCCGGAACGAAGACGGCCGGCCGCAGGGCGTCGGGCACGCTGACCGTCTGGCCCGCCACGGTCTGCTTCCACAGGTCTTTGACCGACACGATGCCTACCACGTTATCCGGCGAGTCCTGGTAGACGGGGAAGTAGGTGTAGTCAGACTGGCGGATGACCTCCCAGTGCTCTTCAGGCGGGTCGTCCAGGTCGAGCCAGACGATGCGCGGGCGCGGGGTGAGCAAGTCGCACACTTGTTGATCGGCCAGCCGGAATATGCCCTTGACCATGTCCTGCTCGGCGGCGGCGAACACACCCGCCTCGGTCCCTTGCTCGATCATCAGCTTGACCTCTTCCTCCGTGACCGGCGGCTCTTCGTTGGGCCGCACGCGCAGCAGGCGCAGGATGAGGTCGGTAGACAGGCTGAGGATGTGGACGGGCGGCCCGACGAGCGTGGCGAGGGCGTGCATGGGCCGCGCGACGAGTGCGGCGACCCGTTCCGGGTTGAGCAGGGCCAGGCGCTTGGGCACCAGTTCGCCCACGACCAGAGACAGGTAGGTGATGACCAGGACGACGAGGCCGAGGGCGAGGGACTGGCTGTAGGGGGCCAGGGCCGGCACGAGTTCAATCGTGGGCGCGAGGGCGTCGGCAATGCGCGCGCCGCCGAACGCGCCGGCCAGGATGCCGATGAGGGTGATGCCGACCTGGACCGTCGAGAGGAAGCGGTTGGGCGACTCGACCAGGTCCAGCGCGGTCCGCGCGCCCTTGTCGCCCTCATCGGCGCGCTGCTGGAGGCGAGCCTTGCGCGCCGACATGACGGCCAGTTCGGACATCGAGAAGACGCCGTTGAGGAGAATCAGGCCCAGGACGATGAGGGCTTCGGTGGCGATGGAGGGCATTCGTCTACTCGTCCCGTATCACTCGAATGGCCGGGTCGTCGCGGGTGACGCGGAAGTGGTCCAGGTCGTCCACGACGCGGCTGGCCGGGAAGAGGGCGCGCGCCTCCACTTCCAACTCGCGCCCGTTGTAGCGGCGCGAGATGTGGTTGAGGTAGAGATAGCGCACGCTGGCGGCGCGGGCGATCTCGGCCGAGGTGGCGGCGGTGATGTGGCCGAACTCGCGGGCTAACTCGGCGTCGGCGGCGGAGTAGGTCGCCTCCATGACCAGGGCGTCCGCCCCCTGCGCCGCCTCAATCAACCCTTCGGTGCGGCTGACGTCGCCAATGTAGACAACCTTGACGCCGGGCAGCGGCGGGCCGAGCACCTGGTCCGGGTGGACGGTGACGCCATTGGCGAGCGTCACCGCCTTGCCTGCCACCAGGTCGCGCCGCTCCGGGCCAGGCGGCACGCCCAGCGCCTCGGCCGGCTCGACCAGGAACGGCCGCCGGCTAGGCTCCTCGAACGCAAAGCCAAACGACGAGCCGCCGCGATGGTTGACCGGAAACGCGGTGACGGTATAGCCCTTGCCGCGCAGGATGACGCCCGGCTCAATCTCCACCAGGTTGATCTTGACGCGCACCTCGCCGCCGCGCAGGACGACGCGCATCAGGTCTTTGACGCGGTCCAGCGTCGCGCGGCCGCCGTAAATATCAAATTGGTCTATCGCTTCCCAGCGGGCAAACGTCGAGATGAGGCCGCCCAGGCCGAGGATGTGGTCCAGGTGGCCGTGGGTCAGCAGGACGGTATTCAGGCGTTTGAAGCCGACGCCGCTCCGTAGCAGTTGGCGCTGCGTGCCCTCGCCGACATCCACGATAAAGCGGCTCTCGTCGTGGATGACAAGCGTCGAGGGCAGGCTGCGCCAGACGGACGGGGCCGACGCGGCGGTACCGAGAAAAAGCAGTTCGAACAGGGTCACGCCTCCCACAACAGTGTGCCCAGAATTATAGCACACTCCGGGCCGGCCGCGTCATGGTTGACCCCTGGCCCCATTCGGTTTACAATCACCCGACGACGAGGAATTGACGATTGACGATTGATGACTGACTACTGACTACCGACTACTTCCTACTGACCACCGACCACCGACCACTATCCACTGAGGAGTCACCACTGTCTACCGAGGAGTCTGGCATGCCCGAGAGCGCCGTTGACCGTCTGCGCGGGACCACCCGGTCCCTGAAGCAGTGTTCGTTCTGCGAGAAGACCCAGGACCGTGTGCGCCGCCTGTTTTCCGGCGTCCGCGACGCCTTCATCTGCGACGAGTGCATCGTCTACTACTACAACGCGATGGCCGAACTGGACCGCACCGAGGCAGGCGGGGGAGCGAAGCCATGAGCGAGGAGCAGCCGCGCCGGCTGCGCGTCGGCGTCCTCTTTGGCGGGCGGTCCGCCGAGCACGATGTCTCGCTCGCCTCGGCCCGTGCCGTGATTGACAACCTCCAGGGCGATGACATCGAGGTCGTGCCCATTGGCATCACCCGTGAGGGCCGCTGGATGGCGGGCGGCCACACCTGGCAGGCGTTGGCCGATAGCAGGCAGCCCTCAGCCGTCAGCGGTCAGCTCTCAGCCCCCGTCGAAGACGAAGACGAAGCCGTCGAGGCGGTCACCATGACGCCGGACCCGACCCAGGGCGGCAAGCTCCTCCGCCTGGACCAGTCACCGCCCACCACCCACCACCCACCCCTCATGGACCTGGATGTGATCTTCCCCGTCCTCCACGGCACCTACGGCGAGGATGGCACCGTCCAGGGCCTGCTGGAACTGGCCGACGTGCCCTATGTCGGCTGTGGCGTCCTGGCCTCGTCGGTCGGCATGGACAAGGCGGTGATGAAAGCCGTCTTCCGCGCGGCCGGGCTGCCCGTCCTGCCCTACGTAACCGTGCTGCGCCGCGAGTGGCAGGCGGACCGGGACGCGGTGGTCGAGCAGATTGAGGCGACGCTGCATTATCCCGTCTTTGTCAAGCCCGCCAACCTCGGCTCGTCGGTGGGTATCTCCAAGGTTCACGACCGGGGGGAACTAACCCCTGCGCTCGACCTGGCCGCGAGCTACGACCGCAAGATCGTCGTGGAGCAGGGCATCGCCGCCCGCGAGATCGAGGTAAGCGTCCTGGGCAACGACGAGGTCGAAGCCTCCGTGCCGGGCGAGGTGGTGCCCTCCAACGAGTGGTACGACTACGCCGCCAAGTACCTCGATGGCGAGTCGGCCATCCTCATTCCGGCGCCCATCCCCGCCGAGACCGCCGCAGTCGTCCAGCGCCTGGCGGCCGCCGCCTTCCGCGCCGTAGACGGCAGCGGCCTGAGCCGGGTGGACTTCCTGCTCGACCGCGACACGGGTGAACTCTGGCTCAACGAGGTCAACACCATGCCCGGCTTTACGCCCATCAGCATGTACGCTAAGATGTGGGCGGCGAGTGGCGTCGGCTACGGCGAGTTGTGCCGCCGGCTGGTCCGGCTGGCCGTGGAGCGCCACGCCGACCGCCAGCAGAACCGCACCACGCGGTAGGTAGCGACGTGACATGTCACGTCGCTACGAGGCGGATTTCACCTGGAAAGAACGGAACGGTTGGGCGACTCTGAACGTTATAAAGACAACATAACAGCGTGTCTGAGAGCTATTTAACAGCGGCCGCAATGCCGGCCCCGTATACTGAGACTAGAGAGTGGACCCCAGTTCTCGATAGCGCGTACCGACTACCGACTACCGACTACCGACTACCGACTACCGACTACCGACTACTGACTACCGACTACCGACTACTTCCCACTAACCACTGCTCTCGGTAGGCATGCTGGTTGCTTTATGTGGGCTAGCGGTAGTTGAGAGTGGTTGCGCGGGCGGCTGTGATCCGCTATACTCTAGTTAAGCATAGTCATGCGGAGGGTCGAGCCGCTCGGCCCCGCCCCTGGGTGGCTATGGTGGGACCGTAGGGCTGTGACGGTCACGGCCCTATCGAGGGAGCTATGTACAAGAACATCCTGGTCTATCTGGATAACCCCCAGGCCGCCGAGACGACGATTGGACAGGTGGAGGAGCTGGCGAACCACTTCGACAGCCACATCATCCTCACCCAGGTCGTCGCGCCCGAAGCCGCCGGGGTCAACCGCTGGGCCGGGGCTTTCGATGGTGAGGCCCCTGCGATGGACGCGGAGTCCATGCTGGCGCGCTGGCGCGCCAAGCTGGCGGAACATGGTGTCGGCGCGCACGTCTCGGTGCTGCCGGGCTACGACTCGGTCGCCGAAACGATTGTCGCGCACGCCCGCGCGCACCGCATTGACCTGATTGTGATGCCGCGTCAGTTGAATACGGACTTGTTGGGTTGGTCCGCCGAGGGTGTGACCGAGCAGGTGATCCGCGCCGCTCCCTGTGATGTGCTGGTGGCGCGCGAGCAAGATTTGCTGGATAGTTATTTCCGTTGGTAGACGCCCACCGTGCGAGCGGTTGAACGCCACATAGATGCGCTCTACGGTAAGCCTAAGCCTGACGGAAGATGACTATTTAACCGTGACATTGGACTGTCATGCTGAACGAAGTGAAGCATCTCGCTTTACGAAAGGCGAGACCCTTCGCTTCGCTCAGGGTGACAGTCGAAATGGTCCTTGTAGCAGAGCAAGTAAGTGTTCATCAGGCTGCTTGTAAACCAACGCCCGCGCTTTCCTTGAGGACGCGCGGGCGTTTTTATGGGGTCGGCGTGGC
>CAZFUK010000157.1:0-10187 GCA_964522005.1 uncultured Anaerolineales bacterium
TGTCCTGCTCGTCCTGCTCTTCGCGCCCGACGCCTGGATCGCCTTTGGTCTGCTGTTCGACGTGATTCTGGCGGTGGCCGGGGCTGTCGTGCTCGCCCGCAGCCGCCCGATGCCGCGGCCGTCGCCGGTCGGGAATGTGAGAGGGAGCTTCTGATGAACAGCGTGGCCCTACCCGCTGCCCCAGTTACGGCTCCCCGCCAGAAGCGAACGCTCAGCCTGCGCCGCCTGGCCCTCATGGGCCTGAGTGTCTTGATCGCCCTGCTGGCCGTGGGTTGGCTGGTCTATCGTGTGGACATTGGTCGGCAGTATCAGCGAGTACGGGGCAAGAGCAACCTAGTGCCTTCGCCCTACGGTGACATCGAGTACCGAGAAGGCGGGGTCGGGCCGAACGTGCTGGTGGTTCACGGCAGTGGGGGCGGCTATGACCAGGGTGAACTGATAGCCCAGGCCGTGCTGGGCGACCAGTTCCACTGGATTGCCCCTTCCCGCTTCGGCTATCTGCGCTCGACCTTTCAGGCAGGAGCCACCTTCGACGACCAGGCGCACGCTTATGCCGCTCTGCTCGACCATCTGGGTGTGCGACGCGTCGCCGTGGTTGCCATGTCACAGGGCGGCCCGTCAGCCTTGCTGTTTGCCTTGCTCTACCCCGACCGCGTATCCTCGCTGACGCTCATCTCCTGCGGGGTCGCGCCTGTCGCCACGGAAGACCAGGGGCAAGCGGACCAGAAGGGCAAGCTGCTGGTGACGGTCTTCCAGCACAACGAGCTTTACTGGCTCATCACCCACCTGTTCAACCGGCAGTTCATGACGCTGATGGGGGCTGACGAGGCGGTGGTGGCCGGGTTGACCCCGCAACAACGGGAACTGGTGCGGCTCACGATTGACGACATGAACCCGGCGTCGCTCCGCTTGGAGGGTGTGGTGTTCGACAACACGCGACCCAAGCCGGGGGACCGAATCGCGGCTATCCAGGCGCCGACGTTGGTCATTCATGCCACTGACGACACGCTCCAGCTCTATGACAACGGCGCCTTCGCGGCCGCCACCATTCCAGGGGCGCGGCTGCTGCGCTTTGAGCGGGGTGGTCACCTCCTCATCTTTGTCGAGCAAGCCGCTGTCCGGGACGCGATTCAGCAGCACATTCGCCACGCGGTCGCAGCGGTTGCCACCGAAGGACGCTAACGTGCGGATGGCTTGAACAAGCAGGCGTCGAGTACAACGCGGCGCCGCGCTCCTAGAAAGAACTCGCCTATGAAAACCTCCAACTGGCTCGTCTGGCTATCAGTGCTCATCGCCGCGCTGGCGGCCGTCGCCGCCCTCGCCGGGTTGCTGGCGCACGACTCCGGCGCGCCCTTCGCCTTTACCACGGTGCGCGGCGAGACGGTGCAGATGTGGGGGCAGGGTCTGTACCGCTATGAGATCGTTCGCAACGGCCCCGGCTTCCGAGGGACGGACTTATTCATCCTCGTCGTCGCGGTCCCGCTGCTCCTCGGCTGCGCGTGGCTCTATCGGCGCGGGTCGCTGCGCGGCGGGCTACTCCTGACGGGCCTGCTGGGCTACTTCCTCTATAATGCGGCGTCGGAGACGTTCGGCTACGCCTACAACAACGCTTTCCTGGTCTATCTCGCCACGTTCACCGCCAGCCTCTTCGCGTTCATCCTGGCGTGTACGGTGTTCAACCTGCGCGACCTGGCCGGCCACTTCACGGCCGACCTGCCTCGGCGCGGTCTCGCCACCTACCTCTTGGTGCTGGGCGGGTCGCTCATCCTGGTGTGGGCAGGCCTCGACATCCTGCCCGCGCTGCTGGCCGGCAAGACGCCGCCGCTCAACGGCTACACCACCCTGCCCACCCACGCGCTGGACATGGGCGTCATCGCCCCCGCCGCCATCATCGCGGCCGCGCTGCTCCTGCGGCGCGCGCCGGCCGGTTACCTGCTGACGGCCATCATGGTCATCATGGGCAGCGTCCTCGGTGCCGCCGTCCTGGTGCTAACGGGCGCCCAGATGCTGGCCGGGACCCTGACCACGGCCGAGACAATGGCCTTCGGCGCGCCGTTCCTCGTCCTGACGGTCTTCAGCCTGTGGTGTACGGCTAGCCTGTTCCGCCATGTCACCGACGCCCACCGCCCTGTCTCCGCGCCGCGTCGGTCGTTTCGGCCCGTGGGCCGCTAGAGAAAAGGAGGGGCCATGCGCGCCCCCCGCAAAAGAACTTGACCGAAGAAATCTAGACAGGATTCACATGCTTAACAGAATGAAGGGCCTACTCGTCCCCGGTGTGGCCGCCCTGGTCGGCGGCCTGGGCCTGCGCGTGGCTCCTACCCCCTTCCCGACCGTAAGCTCGTCCGGGCCGCTGGAGACCTTCCCGCTGCCCGAGGGCTTGCCCGCGCCGGTCGAACGCTTCTACCGCGTCACCTATGGCGACCGCATCCCCCGCATTCAGACGGCGGTCCTCTCTGGGCGGGGCCGTCTGAGCCTGGGACCCGTCGCCTTCCCCATGCGCTTCCGCTTTATCCACGAGGCCACGCGCGCCTTCCGGTCCTACTTCGAGCTGACCCTGTTCGGCCAGCCGGTCATGAAGGTCAACGAGCACTTTGTCGCGGGCCAGTTTCGCCAGGAGTTGCCGTTTGCCGTCGAGGAGGGCGAGCCGAAGATTGACCACAGCGCCGCCATCCGCATGTGGTCGGAGTGGGTCACCTGGCTGCCCGCCCTGCTGCTGACCGACGGCGAGTCGCGCTGGGAGCCGGTCGACGACAGCATGGCCCTGCTGGTGGCGCCGTACCAGGGAGAGGAGGAGCGGCTCGTCGTGCGCTTCGACCCCGCCACGGGCAAGATGCAGTACGTGGAGGGGATGAAGTACAAGCAGCCGAGCGATACAACGAAGACACTCTGGGTCAACGCCGTGTGGTTTGGCGACCGGCCCTGGGCGACGTTCACCGTCGAGGACATTGTCCTCAACGCGGCGGTCAGCACGTCACGCGAGGTGCGCGGGCCGTCGCCGACGTCGTAGCGGCGGGGGCGCGACATGAGTACGAGCGCGCTGCCCTTGTGCGGCCGGTCATGGCCGAGATGTACCCGTCGGCCAGCTAAGCCATCCCGATGTTGCGGTCAGGCGCATGTGAAAGGTGGTCGGAAATGTTGAAGCAGGACACTTTGGCCCGCGCGGCGGCCCCGCACTCCCAGCCCGCCTCCCTCGCGCAAAAAGTGGGGCGGGGTCTGTGGATCGTGGTGGCTGTCGTATTCGCTTTGCTAGGCAGTCTTGTCGGCCTCCTGCTGCTCCGAAGCCCTGGAAAACCCGAGCCTTTCCTGGATGAGAACGGCCGGCCACTGTTGGGCAGCCTCTCGGAAAAAATCCATGTCAACATCAACGGTGTCGAACAAGGGATGTTCATCCAGAGCAAGGATGTCAGGAATCCTGTACTGCTGTTCGTCCACGGCGGGCCGGGGATGCCGACGTACTTCCTGACCGAACGGTATCCGACGGGTCTGGAACAGGTGTTTACCGTCGTCTGGTGGGACCAGCGGGGCACGGGGCTATCCTACCAGCCTGACCTGCCGCGTGAGACGATGACGGTCGAGCAGATGATAGCGGACACGCTGGAGGTGACGAACTACCTGCGGAACCGCTTCGGCCAGGACAAGATCTACCTCATGGGCCATTCGTGGGGCACCTTCATTGGTATACAGGCCGCAGCGCAGGCCCCGCAGTTGTACCACGCCTACATCGGCATGGCTCAGCTGACGTATCAGCTCAAATCCGAACAACTGGCGTACGAGTATATGCTGAAGCAGTGCCAGGCGAACGGCAACACAAGGCTGCTGCGCAAACTCGAGGCGGCGCCCTTCCCGACGACCGTCCCCCTACCCCCAGCCTACGACCCGCTACGTGACGAGGCGATGCATAGTCTGGGCGTGGGTACGACCCACGACATGCGGTCCGTCGAGATGGGTGTCTTCGTGCCGTCGTGGTTAAGCCGACAGTACACGTTACCCGAAAAGGTGGCCCTGTGGCGCGGCAAGTTCTGGTCTAAGGGTATCTTGTGGAACGAAGTGTTAGCCACGGACCTGACCGAGAAGGTGACGCGGTTAGACATTCCCGTTTATGTCTTCCAGGGCAGTTACGACTACACGGCCAACTACAGCCTGGCGCGCGCCTATCTTGAGCAACTCCAGGCGCCGTTGAAGGGCTTCTATACGTTCGAGCAGTCGGCGCACAGCCCGGTGTTGGAAGAACCGGAAAGGGCGTTACGCATCTTGCGAGAGGATGTGTTGGGGGGAAAGAATAGCCTCGCCGACGTTCGGTAGGCGGTTCTCCACCCCCTGCCAGGGTGTCGTCGCGGTGTATGGCCCCCGGCGGCTCGTGCGGGGCGACGCGACCCGCTCGATGGACTGGCGACCCACCGCGCGGCCGGCGGGACGCTAGAACAGTTGGCCTGCTCATCGTACTCGTGTAGAGAGGTGACTATGCTGCGGTCCAGACAAGTCTGGCTCTTTCTGGGCCTCGCGTTCGCGCTGTCGTGGGCGGTCTGGGTACCCGCGTGGCTCGCCAGCCTGGGTCTCGGCTTCGACCAGTTCAAGACGCCGGTCGTGGGGCTGGTCGGGGCGCTGGGGCCTGGCGTCGCGGCGCTGCTGGCCGCCGGGCTGACGCAGGGGCGGCGAGGGCTGGGCGAATTGCTCGGCCGGCTGCGGGTCTGGCGCGTCGGGCCGGGCCCGTATCTGTTCGTCCTGCTGCTCGGGCCGGCCGTGCTGAGCGTGGTCTATCTGGTTTACGGCGTGCCGGAGCAGGCGCCCCTGCGCACGCTGACCCTCGCCTCGCTGGTGGTCACCGTCCTGATCCAGGTGCTCAACACGCTCGCTGAGGAGCTAGGCTGGCGGGGCTACCTGCTGCCGCGCCTCGGCGACCGCTGGACCTGGCTGGGCGCGGCGGCCGTGTTTGGCCCGATTCACGCCCTGTGGCACATGCCGTACTGGCTGAGCGGCTCGATGGCCCAGGCGGCCGGCCTGGCGACGGTGGCCCTCTCCACCGTGATTGTCCTGGCGGGCGCCTTCATCTTCACCCTCGTCTACGAGCGCACCCGAGGCAGTGTGCTGCTGGCCTGGCTGCTCCACCTGGCGCTCAACGCCAGTTCGGCTACCATGCCCACGTCGCCGGAGGTCTACGGCGGCAACCTTGGCCCGCTCGCGCTCTACGCCCTGTTGTGGGTCGTCGTCGCGGGCGCGCTCGTCGTCTCCGAACGGCGGGGCGTGCCTGCGCCAGGGTTGTCATACTCAACCAAAGTCGTCAAACGCTAGAACAAGGAGACAGTGACATGAGCGTTCCACTCCCACAGGTTCCACTCCCCGACTACCAGACGGAAGTTGTCCAGCGCAAGGACCAGCGCCTGTCCCAGGTCTGCTGGGGGCTGTTCCTCATCATGGTCGGCGGCCTGATCTACTTGCAGAACGTGCCGCCGGGCGTCTGGTTCATTGGCTCGGGCTTGATTCTGCTTGGCGGCAACGCCGTCCGTAGCCTCATTGACGTCCCGGTCCGCACGGGCGAGCTTGTCCTGGCCGGTATCTTCATGGTGGTCGGCCTGTCCACCTTCAGCAGCCTCAACCTGCCCTGGCTGCCCATCCTGCTCGTCCTCATCGGTGCGAGCCTGATTCTCAAGACGCCGACGGGCGCCCCGCGCGAGCACCGGCGGCGCGACCGCTAGAACAGGAGGCAGCTATGATCGCGCTGCCACGCACTCGTAGCACCCGACTCTCCCTGGCCTGGCTGGCCCCTCTTGGCCTGGCCGTCTGGCTCGTCGGCCTCGTCTGGCTTGGCCTGCGCCACGTCAGCCCGCCGGGCGTCGCCCCCGCTGATGCGCCCCTGACCGAGTTCTCGTCGGCGCGGGCGATGGAGCACCTGGCGGTCATCGCCCAGGCGCCGCGCTCCCTCGGCGCCCCAGGCAATGCGAAGGCCCGTGACTACCTCGTCCAGCAACTGACGGCGATGGGCCTGACCCCCGAAGTGCAGACGACGACGGCCCGCAACGGGCGGTGGGGCCTGTCGGGTACAGTCCATAACGTCCTGGTTCGGGTACCTGGAACCCGCAGCACGGGGGCCGTGCTGCTCTCGGGCCACTACGATGGGGCACCGGGCACACCCGCCGCCGCCGATTGTGGCGCGTGCGCCGCCAGTCTCCTGGAGACGCTCCACGCCCTGCGCGCCGGCCCGCCGCTCCAGAACGACGTGGTCTTCCTGTTCGACGACGGCGAGGATAGCGCCCTGCTCGGCGCGATTGCCTTTGTGCGCGAGCACCCCTGGGCGAAGGACGTGCGCGTCGCCCTCAACCTCGAAGCGCGGGGTAGCGGCGGTCCGGTCTGGATGTTCCAGACCAGCCCGGGCAACGCTCCTCTCATCCGCGCCTACGCCCAGGCCGCCCCCCAGCCGGTGACCTCCGCGCTGCTCTACGCCCTGGTGGCGCGGCTGCCCAACATTGACACCAACCTGACGGTGTTCAACGAGCGGGGCCTGGCCGGTCTCAACTTCGCCTTTACTGACGGGCCGGAGAACTACCACACGCCCGCCGACAACCTCGCCAACCTGGACGAGCGCAGCGTCCAGCACCTCGGCGCGACGGCCCTTTCCTTGACGCGCGCCTTCGGCAATGCTGACCTGACTGCGCTCCAGGGCGCGGACGAGGTGTACTTCAGCTTCCTGGGCGGCGTCGTCCACTACCCGGTGGCGTGGGCCGCGCCGTTGATGGTCCTCCTGGCCGCCCTGTTCGGCGTCCTCATGGTGGTAAGCGCCCGGCGGGGCGTTGGGACGGTGCGCGGCGTCGCGGCGGGCTGGCTGGCGTGGCTGGCGGCCGGCCTGGTCGTGGGCGTTCTCGTCGCCGCCCTGTACACCGCGTTGCGCCTCGTGCGGGGGAGCGGGATGGAGAACGGGCAAGGCGTGCCCTATGGCGGCTACCTCTACAGCCTGGCGTTCGCCGTCCTGGCCGTCCTGCTCACCGTCGCGCTCCATCGCCTGTTCAACCGTCGCCTGGGCGCGACGGACCTGAGCCTGGGCGGGCTGGCCTGGTGGCTGCTGCTGACCGTCGCCACGAGTCTCGCCCTGCCCGAGGGCAGCTATGTGTTCGCCTGGCCGCTCCTGTGCGGCCTGCTCGCCTACGGCTGGACGCTGTTCACGCCGGACCCCGGGAGTGGGGCGGTCCGAGCCGTCGGCCTGCTCATGCTCACCTTCCCGGCCATCCCCCTCGTCGCCCCGACGCTCTATGTCCTGTTCGCCTTCGCCGCCCTGGCCGGGCCGGGCGTTGTCGGCGCTGTCTATGGGGTCGTGGCCGCGCTCCTGGCCCTGTGCCTGAGCCTGCTCTCGCCCCTGATAGGACCCCCGCCCGCTAAGGAGGCCGCGCGCCTCTAAAGAGCAACCCGCTTGTAGAAGGAGACGCCTATGGCAACTCTACGTAACATCCTGCAACGCCATCCGGTGGCGACCTACTTCGGCCTGGCCTACCTCGTCACCTGGGGCGGGATTGTGCTCATCGTCGGGCCTCGGGAGTTGGGGCGGGGCAGCGTGCCCATGTCTCAGTTCATGCTCGTCTGGGTCGCCATGCTGCTCGGCTCCGGCGGCGTCGGCCTGCTATTCACGGCCCTGCTGGAGGGTCGGGCCGGGCTGACGCGGCTCCTGAGCGGCATGGGGCGCTGGCGAGTCGGCGGGCGGTGGTACGCCCCGCTGCTCATCACGCCGCTGGCCGTCGGCGTCGTGCTCGCCATCCTGGCCCAGGTCTCGCCCCGCTTTACGGCGGGCATCGTCACCGCGAGCGACAAGACGACGCTGGTGATCCTGTTCCTCGTTGTCGCCTTCGGGACGTTTGTCGAGGAATTGGGCTGGACCGGCTTTGCCCTGCGGCGGCTGCGCGGGCGCGCCAGTTGGCTTACGCTCGGCCTGACGATGGGCGTGTTATGGGGCGCGTGGCACTTCATGGGCGACCTCACCGGCAGTCGGGCGGCTTATGGCGACCTGTTCCTGCCGCACTTCCTGGCCTTCTGGCTCCTCCCGCTGACCGCCTTCCGCGTGCTCATCGTCTGGGTCTACGACCACACCGAGAGCCTACTGTTGACGCAACTCATGCACGCCAGCTACAGCCCGTTTCTGTTTGTCCTGGGGCCGACAGGGCTGTCCGCCATCGAGTCGCTGACCTACGAGACGGCCTTTACCCTGGTGCTGTGCCTGGTGACGCTGGCGGTGGTGGTCCTGGACCGGCGGCGCGGCGTTCGTCTGTCCCAGGCGCGAGCGGTGTGAGGGGGGCCATTGGGGAACAGCGGGGGCGGGAGCCGCGTCTCTTGAATAGACCCATTCATGGTGGAGGGGATTAGGAATTCACTGTGAGCCTCCCGTGCGTCCCAGTGCGTGCGGGCATTTGGACAGCGGTTCAACGCAAAGGAAACAGCGATGCAAAAGGTTTTCGCTAGTCACATCCGTGGCCTGGCGCTCGCCCTGGCGCTCGCCGCGGTCACGCTCGCCCTGGCCGGCGCCCAACCGGCCCAGGCCGAGCCGTCGAGGGCCTTCAGCGCCATTGACGCCAAGATCGAGATTGTCTGGCCCCACGGCAACGCGCCTGTCAGCCAGGCCGGCCTGGTCAACATCACGGCCTACCTGTTCGAGCAGAACACGCGCAACAGCGTGCCGTGCGACCTGGGTAACACCGTGCGCCTGTGGCGCGCCCTGAACAACCAGCCGTCGCAGCAGGTCGCCACGGGCGAGCGGCGCACCGTCACGCGCGGCGGCGTCACCTTCCCCGCCTGGGACTTCAACAACGTGGACGTCTCGGCGGCGCGCGACGGCGCCAACAAGTACTACTTCTATGTCACTGTGGACGGCATCTCGACCAACTTCAACATCTGGAGCCACGGCGCGGATGCCCGCACCTATCTGCCGAACCCGGTCCAGCCGACGAGCGCGGGCGGCCTCGATGGGCCGGTGGACGCGCGCATCCAGGTCGTCTGGCCCCACGACGAGGCGGGACGCCAGCGCCCGGTCAACAGCGCGACCCAGGCCAACATCACCGTCGCCTTGTTCCGCCAGAGCACGCAGCAGTCGGTCAGCCCCGACTTCAACCAGCGCGTCGTGCTGCTCCGCTCGCTCAACAACGGTGTCGTGGACCCGGTGGGGACGGGCGTGCGGCGCATCGTGC
Source organism: uncultured Anaerolineales bacterium (assembly GCA_964522005.1). Taxonomy (GTDB): domain Bacteria; phylum Chloroflexota; class Anaerolineae; order Epilineales; family JAHCIE01; genus JAHCIE01. The sequence goes on from CAZFUK010000157.1 coordinate 9,162, forward strand.
GGCAGGGCGGCCTGACCTACCCTGTCTGGGACTTCAACGACGTGGATGTCTGGGCGGCCCAGGATCCGCTCAGCAAGTACTACTTCCGCGTGCTCGTCCAGGACACCCAGACGTTCTCGACGGTCTGGAGCCACGGCGTGGACGCGCGGACCTACTTCCCCAACCCCGACCAGCCGCAACAGGGCTGCGCCGGTCAACCGACGGCCGCCGATAGCCCGCAGGATGTCGTCAACGCCTTCTACACCTGGTATCTGAGCTACCAGGGCAACCCCCTCGCGGACCGGGTCTATCGCAACAGTCCGTACCTGACGCCGGGCTTCATGCAGAAGGTGGACGGTATCGTCGCCTCCTTCCAGAACGGCGGCTATGACCCCATCCTGTGCGCCCAGGACAAGCCGGCACGCTTCACCACAACCTTGATCAACCTCCAGCCGCCGCAGGCCCTGGTGGGCGTCACCACCAGCTTCGCCGGCCACAGCTTCCAGGTCGCGCTCAACAACACGAGCAGACGCTGGCAGATCTCCGATGTGACGTGCGGCCAGGCGAGCAGCGTCAAGACCTTCACATCGCAGCGGCTCGGCATTAGCTTCGACTACCTCTCCACCGAGTCGGGCGTCCAGGAGAGCGGCGACCGTGTCTACGTCTACCCCTTGAACACGCCGCCCGCCAACGGCCAGTGGGTGCAGGTGTTCCGCAAGGCGGCGGCGACCAGCCTGGAGGACGCCATCCGCGCCCAGGTGCTCCAGGGCTACTCGGCCCAGGACTGCTTCGTGGTGCGCAGCCAGGACCCGGTGCCCGGCCAGACCTATCCGCCGACGTACCAGTTTGCCCGCATTGACGTGCCGCGCAATCCTGGCGATGGCCCGGGCGTGCTCGGGCCGAGGGCGGCGCGCTGTCCGCAACCCTACGCCGCCGTGGACGGCATCGCCTACTTCCTTGCCGACACGGCGCACCCCGACCGCTTCGTGTTCTTCAGCATCGGCCAGTACCCCCTGCGGGCAGGGGGGACCCGCGTCTGGCAGCAGA
>CAZFUK010000158.1:0-10161 GCA_964522005.1 uncultured Anaerolineales bacterium
GACTTTGTCTCCACCCCGTATCCTTTTCGTATCCAATCCCCACCCTGAACGTCTTAGGGTATGAGTCAGGACTCGCACTCGCTCCCCCCAGGCGACGCGCGGGCCAGCAGGCGCGCCCGCCGGTCTCGGCGCGCCTAACCGACCGACGCATCCTGGGTCGGATTCATGGAGAAGAAGTCATGTCGCAAGCCCTGGCGGGTCTGGGGCGTTTCCTGATTGTGGTGCTCGTGTGTCTGATACCCTTAACCGCCACAGCCGCTCCCGCCCCCGATAGCCCTACCTCCCATTCGGCCCCTTCCGTGGCCGGCTACATCCTTGTCCAGTTCCGCGCCTCGGCCAGCCCAGCGGACCGGGCGCGTATCCTGGCTCAGTATCCTCCCCTGCGCGAGACGGCGGGCGTGTACCGCCTGCGCGTGCCAGAGGGTGAGGAGGCGGCAGTCGCCCAGCAGTTACAGGCCGAGCCGTCCGTCGAGTTGGCCGCCCCCGACGAAGTGCTTACCTTGCCGCCGGGTGTCCTAAACTGGCGCGCCCCCGTGACGACCCGCCCCGGCTCCGCCTCCTCTCTCCCGTCGGGAGAGGGAAGGCGCCTCTCCACCGTCAGTGGGCCGTCATCCGTAGCTCCCGCTCAGACCACGCCGACCCCCACCCCCGGCCCGGCCATTCGCCGCCTGTGGCTAAGTGATAGCCAGTATGGCCTGCCGCCCCGTGGGCAGGCGGAGGACGCCAGCAAGTGCGGGCTGCGCTTCAACGCGACGCGGAACATCTGGGCCAACCTTGAGTACTCCAATCTGCTGCCCCAGGGCGTGCAGCTAGCCGTCTACGATCTCGGGTTTCTCAACCGCGCTGAGGTATTAGCCCTGGGCGCCGGGGTGTACACCAGCTTGAGCGGGTCCGGTCAGGCCAGCCAGCCCTTCAACCTCAACAACCTGAAGGTCGGCTGCTACGAAGTGCGGGTCATCGCCAGTTCGGGCACGGTGGTGCCCGCGCCCGTGCGTTTTGAGATCGTCACCGCGCCGCTCCAGGACTCGTTGTTCCCCAACGACCTGTGGCACCTGGACCATACCCGCGCCTACGAAGGCGACGCCGTGGCCGATGTGAAAGCCAGTGGGGCCTGGAATGTGACCACCGGCTCCAACACGGTCATCGCCCTGATTAGCAGCGGCGTCAAGACCGACCATCCCGAATTCGCGGGTCGTGTCGTGCCAGGCTGGAACACCTACGACAATAACGCCAGCGTCGAGGACGATTATGGCTACGGTACGTTCCTGGCGGGCTTCATCGCCGCCGGCGCGCGGAATGACGTGGTCAACGGCGTGCGCTGCGACGAACCGTGTAACAACGTCGGGGTGAACTGGGGCGCGCGCCTCATGCCGCTGAAGGTCCTGCGCATGGTCCAGACCGCCCAGGGGCTTAGCCCGGCCAATCCCACGCTCGGCATGGTCGTCGAAGCCATCGCCTATGCCTACACCGCCGGGGCCAAGGTCATCCTGGTGTCCTTCCCCATTGACCCCAACACGACCACCCCGATTACCCAGCAGGCTCTCCGCAACGTTATTTTTACCGCCTTCACCACCCACGGCGCGCTGGTCGTCGCGCCGGTGGGCGACAACTTCTATATCCCGTATCCCACCGAGATGCGCTTCTTCCCGGCCGCGCTGCCCGGCGACCTGGTCCTCGCCGTCACCGCCACCGACCAGAACGACCGCCACTGGGCCAACGCCTACGCCGGCGAGTACGTGGACCTGGCCGCGCCCGGCTGGGAGTACCTCTACGGCACGAATATTCCCGGCAGCCCGTGGTACCCCGGCAACGTGGCCGACCCGGCGGCGACGCAGGGCGACACGGCGGTCGCGGCGGCGCAGGTGGCCGGTATCGCGGGCCTGATCTGGTCGGTCAACCCGGCGTTGGGACCGGGCGAAGTGCAGCAGATTCTCAAGGATACCGCCGACATGGTGGACAGCGAGACGCACAGCTACGACGCCAACGATCGCAATAACTGGCTGGGCTATGGCCGAGTCAACGCGGAGGCCGCCCTATGGAGCACGCCGCACAATATGAGCGGCGCGTTCCGCGTGGTCTACGAGGGCGGCCAGAGCAGCGTGCCGCCGCGCACCACGCCGGGCCGGTCCTGTGCCCGCATTGAGAATACCCGCACGGGCGCGATTACCTGGCGCGCTCGCCCCTCCGCCGCCGATAGCGACTGGCTCACCGTCAATGGGCCGTACTCGGCCATCACCACCTTCCGCAACCCCGACTACCAGGGCGACCTGCCCTCCTGGGTGGAGGTGTGCGCCAACCTGGGCAGCGGCCCCGGCCAGCGGGGCTACGGCTTCCACACGCCCAAGATCATCGCTGAGAGCCTGATGCCCAGCCCCGCGACGCCCAGTGTGGAAATCCCGTTCAACGTCTGGTACGCGCCCCAGTTGTACTACAGTTTCCTGCCGCTGGTGACCGACAGCGCTCAGCTAGGGACGCGCCGTTGACCGGCCCCGCCGCTACCGCCTCCCTACGGGTGACAGCCGCCGTGCCCTGCTACAACGGCGGTCGCTGGGTGGCCGACTGCGTCGCCGCCCTGCGGGGGCAGACCCGCCCCGCCGACGAGCTACTGGTGATTGACGACGGCTCGACGGACGGGTCGGCGGCACTGGCCGAGCGGGCCGGCGCCCGCGTGATTCGCCACCCGGTGAACCAGGGGCTGGCCGCCGGGCGGAATACCGCCCTGGACCACACGGCGGGCGACATCCTCGTCTTTGTAGATGTGGACGGACTGGCCGAGCCGCGCCTGATTGAGACGCTGCTGGGCGGGTTCAGCGGGCCAGAGGTGGGTGGCGTGGGGGGGCAAGGGGTCGAGGCGCACCGCGAAACCCGCGCCGATGAGTGGCGGGCGCGGCATGCGCGCCAGTGGTTCGGCCCGCGCCCCCGCCCCGCCGTCCCCTATCTGCCCGGCCTGTGCTCGGCCTACCGCTGCGATGCTCTGCGGGCCGTGGGCGGGTTCAACACCGGCTTGCGGACGAACGCCGAGGACGTGGACATGGGCCTGCGGCTGCGGCGAGCGGGCTACCGCCTGGTCTACCTCCCCAGCGCCGTGGTGTACCACCAGCGCGCCGACACACTCCCCAGTTTGGTCAAGACGATGGATCGGTGGTATTATTGGGCCGCGCGGGTCCGCCACACTCAGCACGACCAGCCCTGGCGGCTCTTCGGCGGCGTGGCCCGCAGCCTGGTCGCCCACCCGCTGCAGGACCTGCTGAGCGGCCGGCCTGACCTGGCGGCCATAGACCTGCTGATGGCGGGCGTGAAGGCGCGGGCCATTGTGAGGGGCTGGGCCGTCCCACCGGGAACCGCCGATTGAAACCGAGGCTATGTAGCTTTCGGCTGACCGTCCGCCCACGCGGACGGGGTAATCTTAGAGTAGCGGCATGACCTTACCCTATGCCCGTGTGCAGCGCTGGGTGACGCTGGGGATGGTAGTCATCGTCCTCGGCCTCGTCGGCCAGATGCTCTACCGCGAGCGCGCTCAATTACTGGCCTACCCCTGGCGCATCCAAGCGCCATTTCTGTTGTTGGGCTTCCTCGGCCATGCCTTCGCCATCCACGCGACGTTTGTCGTGTGGGGGCTGATGGTCGGGCGGCTGGCGGGCCAGGCCGACCCCGGCTGGCGCGTCCACTTCTCCATCTACTACCCCACCACCCTGGCGAAGCGTATCCCAGGCACCGTGTGGTACGCGGCGGGCCGCGTGGTGATGTACGAACGCGCGGGCGTACCCTCGGCGCTGACCCTGGCCGCGTTGGTCCTGGAGATGGCCCTCATCACCATCGCTGGCATCATCTTCTTCCTGCTCATGCTGCCGCTGGGCGGGCAGGGACAAGGCGCGGCCCTGGCCTCCCTGCGGGCGGTACCGACCTGGATTCCGGGCCTGCTGATTGTGGCAGGGCTGGCCCTGTCCTGGCCGGGTGTACTGGAGGGCCTGCTCAACTGGGGCCGTCGGCGCCTGGGCCGCCCCACCATCCGCCTGGCCGTCGGCTACCAGGACATCCTGCTCTACCTGGGCCTCGACCTGCTGGTCTGGCTCATCGCCGGCGTCGGCTTTTTTGGCGTGGTGAGCATCATCTACCCCGCCCCCTGGTCCGACCTGGCGCCCATGATGATGATTATCACCCTGGCCTCGCTCTTCAGCATCGTCAGCTTCCTGGTGCCGGTGCTGCCCATGGTGCGCGAGGCCACGGTGTCCGTCCTCCTGGCGGCCTACATGCCGCTGTCGGTCGCGGTGGTCGTCGCCATCCTGTACCGCCTGGTCTGGACCCTGTGCGACCTGTTCTGGGCGCTCGTCGCGCTGCGCCTAACCGGAACCCGCTTCTCCGCGACAGCGCCTGAACAACCCTGACCCTTTTTACCAGACCCGAGCTTGTGGAGGAGGCGTGAAGTCCTGGTTGATTCGTCTGGCGGGCACGCTGCCGCCCCCGCTGCGGCGGGCCGTCCTCGCGTCGCCGTTGGGTCGCTGGGTGCATCGGGCCATGAGCGGGCTGGCGGGCGGGCAGTCGGCGGTGGTGCCGCTCAGCGGCCCGCTGGCCGGCCACCGCATGCGCCTCGACCTGCGCTACGGGCGGGGCATGGCCTACGGTGACTACGAGCCGGCCGTGGTGCGGGCCATCCAAACGTGGACCCAGCCGGGCTGGACGGTGGCGGATATTGGGAGCCAGGTCGGCTATATGACGCTCCTGCTGGCGCAGCGCGTCGGGCCGACGGGCCGCGTCTTCGCGTTTGAGCCGATGCCCGCCAACTTCGCCGCCCTGCGCGAGAACATCGCCCTCAACGGCTACCAGAACGTCGTGCTGACCCAGGGCGCCGTCTCCAACGTGGCGGGGCAGACCCGCCTCCATCCGATGGACCAGCGCACCCTGTCGGCCACGGCCACCCTGGTCGGCCCGGAGGCGTCAGGCGACCAGGGCATCCAGGTGGCCACCGTGCGGCTTGACGATGTGATTCCGCCGGCTGACCGGCCGCTGCGCCTCGTCAAGCTGGATGTCGAAGGCGCGGAGGGTTGGGTTCTGGAAGGCATGCAGGACATTCTGACCCGCGACCGCCCCCTGCTGCTGGTCGAGATTCACCCCCTGGTGGGCCGCCCCAACCCGGCGCTGGGGCTGCTCCAGGCCGCCGGTTATGTCGTCCAGCCCCTGGAAGGCTCGCCGCAGGACGCCTCTATCGCGCCGGACTATATCGGGCATGTACTGGCGCAGCCAAAACTTGACGATAACACGAGTAACCCCAAAGTATTAGCCGCGAATCAGGGGGGAAATAGGGCCTAAGCCCCCTTTTTCACCCCATGGGGTGATGACAGGGGGCCGAGGCTGTGGTAGGATAAATCGCAAGCAGTCACTGTCATCGCACTGAGGAGGTTTTTCAAATGCGCAAACTCATGGTAGGCCTGGTCATCGCCCTGATGGTGATGGGTCTGGTAAACGTGGCGGCGCACGCGCAGAACTTGCGCGAGTACACCGGCTATCAGATCATGAACCTGGCAACCCAGCCCGGCGCGGTCGCTCACGTCCGCGTGGACTACTACGGCCAGAACGGCGGCACGCCCATCTGCACCCACACGCTGCCGCCCATCTCGCCCAAGGCGTCCTACAACGTCCAACAGAAGACTGAGAGCTGCGACGGCGGCGTGGCGCTGCCCGACGGCGTGTACTCGGCCGTGCTCAGCTCCGACCAGCCCATCGCCGCCGTGGTCGCCCAGGTCGAGTCCGACCCGGCCCTCGGCCTCCAGTTCGAGGCGCCGTTCTCGAACTACACGGGCGCCAGCGCCGGCTCCCGCACCGTGGTTCTGCCCTCGGTCATGCACAACTGGTTCGGCCTGGACACGCTGATGCGCGTTCAGAACGTGGGTGACGGCCCCGCGACCATGACCATCACCTACACCGCGTCGAACGTCACCGGCCAGCTCGCGGGTCAGTCCAACATCGCCCCGATGACCCAGAGCATCCCGCGCTACGCCGCCGTCACCATTGACCAGGCCACCCTGGGCAACATCCTGGCCGCCAGCGGCGGCACGTTCCGCGGCCGCTTCTTCGGCTCGGCCATCATCACCTCGGACCAGCCCCTGGTCGCTATCGTCAACGAGACCGACCCGACGCTGCGCGCCAAGTACACCTACAACGGCTTCGGCGCCGATGACTCGGGCACCGAGCTGATCGTCCCCGCTATCTACTCGCGCTGGTTCGGCACCTACACCACCCTGTCGGTCCAGAACGCCGGCAGCAGCCCGGTCCAGGTCACCATCACGTATAAGGCCGGCCGCTTCAGCCAGCTCGTCGGCGGCGGTGACGGCACGAACCAGGTCAAGACCGTCCAGTTCACCCTGCAGCCCGGCGAGGCCAGCAACCGCAACGAGAAGTTCTCGGGTCAGGCCGACCTGTGGGATACCTTCACCCGCTTCGGTGGCAACGCCCGCATCACGGCCAACGGCAACATCGTGGCTAAGGTCAACCAGCAGCAGGAAACCCCCTCGGGCAACCGCAGCAACCCGGCCGGCTCCTACAACGCCATGCCCGTGCGCGTGCTGACCACCCGCGTGGCCGCCCCGCTCATCCAGGCCGATTACTACGGCTTCTACACCACGCTGGCCTGCGCCAACGGTTCGAGCACCCAGGACGGCTCGTTCACCGTCGAGTACACCTCCGACGAGAACAGCGCGCGCCCCAACGTCTCGGGCACGTTCACCCACCCGATCGCGGCGGGCGGCGGCATCCGCATGTACGAAGCGACCCGTAACCACCCCGAGGCCGACATCAACCGCGATGGCAGCCAGTGGCTGGACGCGAGCCGCAACATCATCCGCTTCAACGGCGCGGCCTACCTGAACTCGAACGTCCCGCTCATGTGCGTCGTCAACGAGCAGACCGACCGCATCCCGTACGACAACATGGTCACCTACAACACGGTGAACATCACCGGGCAGTAAGCCTGAACTGACGCCAGTCTCTCTCACCCGTGGGCCGCTGAGTGGCCCACGGGTGATTTATTCCAGCCGACTCTATTCCAGGATGGACGCACATGCGAGTGATTGCAGGACGCGCGCGCGGGCGGCGGCTGCTGCCCGTGCCAGGCGAGGGCACCCGTCCCATTACCGACCGGGCCAAAGAGGCCCTGTTTAGCATTCTCGGCACGCGCCTCGTGCGGGCGCGGGTGCTGGACCTATTCGCCGGCACCGGCGGCGTGGGCATCGAGGCGCTCAGCCGGGGCGCGGCCCAGGTGGTGTTTGTGGAGCGGGCGGGCAAGGCGGTGGACACGCTCCGCCAGAACCTGGAGACGACGGGGTTGACGGCGGGGGCGGAGGTGGTCCGCGGCGACGTCTTCCGCTACCTGGAGACCCCGCCCCGCCAGCCTTTCGACGTGGTCTTTATCGCCCCACCGCAGTACCAGGGCCTATGGCTCAAGACCCTCGAAGCCGTGGACGCCCAGCCGGCCCTGCTGGCCGAGGGCGGGGAGGCCATCGTCCAGATTTTCCCCAAGGAGTACACTGAGCCGACGCTGACGAACCTCGTCCTGACCGACGAGCGGCGCTATGGCAGCGTGCTGCTGCTGTTCTACAGCCGGACGGAGGATGTGGAGGAAGGGGAAGAGGACGAGGAAGACGAAGACGAGGAGGACGAAGAGGACGGCGCCGACGAGGAAGGTGAGGAAGACGAAGAGGACGAAGAGGGCGAGGAAGACGAGGAAGGGTAGTAAGGCATTTATGCCTTGCTACCCTTCCCTCTTCTTCCCACCTCTGCCTGGCTCAGCCTACTCCGCCGGCATGATGCCCAGGATGGCGTTGGGGCCGGTCAGGACGCGCAGAATCGTCTGCGGGTTGCTGCGGCCGATGAGGGTGTACATCTCGGTCGGCGTCAGCGGGGAGTTGCCCCGCGCCAGGAGCGCGCGGAACAGCGCGCTCGCCAGCGGCAGGTCGGCCGAGAAGTAGTCGGGCCGCTGGCTGCACGTCTCGATGACGCACTGCCACAGGCTGTTGAGGCGGCGGACCTCGGCCGTCTGAGGGTCAATAAAGTCGGTCTCGGTCAACGCCCCATCGAGGGGGTAACGCTTCTGGCAGTCGGGGCAGGCCGCCTCACGCAGGGAGGACATAAAATCCTGGCGCGTGCGCTGCCACCAGTCGAGGCTAATCTGGAACGGGGTGTTGACGGTCGGACGGGCAAGACGCGCGCTCATGCGGCCACTCCTTGCCGCAGCGCCCAGCGCGGCGCGGCGGGCGTACCGACGTTGACGAAGCGGCGCTCGGGGTCCTGCGCCAGCGCGACGTTGAGGGCGAAGGCGCGGATGGTCGGCTCGGCGCCCGACAGTTCCACGTCCTTGAGCAGGGTGCTGGTGGACTGGGCTTCGCCCGCCACGTCAATGACGGCCTCGGCGATGATGAGATGGCTGATGTTGACGTCGGGCAGCAGGTCGCGGCGGAACCACAGGTCGCCAAAGGCCACATAGTCGGGCGACTGGGCCAGCCGCTGCGCCAGGACGCGGGCGACCTGGTTGGTGTAGCTCAGGGCATTGGTCGTGCCGCTGGAAACCGCGTCGGCATTGAGCGGATGCTCGGCGGCATAGTTGACCGCGAACTCCCGCTCACCACCGCGATCCATGCGCACGCGAATGACGCTAAATCCCCCCAGGTCGGGGTTCTCACCCGCCCGCATCCCGACCACAACGCCCTGGGCGTTGTTCAGGGCGCTAAAGCGGAGCCGCTGGCCCACCTCGTAGCTATACTTGGGCTGATAGAGCCGAACCTCGGCATCGTTGGCCGGACGTTCGGCGGCGATGTCATCCAGCCGGCCCCGGATGACCAGTTCGGCCAGGTCGCCCAGGGCCTGGGGCGTCCCGGCTTCCAGCAAACGGTCTTCGACGCGATCCAGGTCGCGCCCTGCCACGGTAAAGGATTGCCAGTACTCTGGCGAGTCGACGGTATACGGCACGGCGAAATTCGCCTCCCTGTCATGATAAATGATGGCACCCTTAATTATAGGCTGAGTTCTCAGGCACGGCAAAAGAGGGGGGCAGGTATTCGTAGGCGGCGGCGGCTTATGCTATAATTGGGCCACCTTCTGACGACGGATAGCCCCCATGCGTTTCTCCTTGCTCGACTTTATCTGGATTGGCCGCGAGCAGCGCCACGTCCAGAGCAATCCCCTGGCCCGCCTGTTCTACACCCTGTTTGGCGCGCTGAGCACCCACGCTCGGATACGGATTGGCGCCACCCTGGCCGCCATTGAGGGGTTGCCCCTGCCGGACACGGCGCGGGTCCTCGAAGCCGGCTCGGGCTGGGGCTACGCGATTCTAAACCTGGCGCGCCGCCACCCGCGCTGGCAGTGCGTGGGGGTGGAAGTCCTGCCAGGCGATGTCGAGAAGAGCCGCCGCATCGCCCAGGCCGAGGGCCTGGCCAACATCCGCTTTGTCCCCGCCAGCCTGACCGAGCACGACGAGCCGGCCGACACGTATGACCTCATCCTGAGCGGGGATGTGCTGGAGCACATTGTCGAGGACCACCTCGTCGTCGCCCACCTGTATCGCTGGCTTACGCCGGGCGGCTGGCTGGTGCTCCACCTGCCCAAGCGGGGCCGCCTGGCGCGGCGCTTCTTCCCGATGTTCAAGGGCTACCAGGTCCACGACCATGTGCGGGAAGAGTACACCGAGGATGAAATCCGTCGCCTGCTGACCCAGGCCGGCTTCGCGATCCACCGCGTGGACTATACGTTCGGGCCGTTGGGCGAACTGGCGTTTGAACTCAACCAGCTCTTCTGGACGCGGCCGCCCCTGCGCTTCCTGTTCGCCTTGCAGACCTTCCCCGTCGCCCTCCTCCTGGCCTGCCTGGACTTCCTGCTCCCCAAGTCGAGCGGCAACGCCTTCCTGGTGGTCGCCTACAAACCCCGCCCCTTCGGGAACTGAATATTAGACATGATTTACAAGATTTACATGATTTAAGAATATAATTATGTAAATCTTGTAAATCATGTCTAATTTACGGCTTTGAGCTTGATGGGCGCCAGGATACGGCGTTGCGCAGGGTCGGCTTGCGCGCCTGACGTGGGCAGGCGTTCGCCCCTGGCATCATACAGCCCTATCTCAAGCCCGTACTCGCCGGGCGGCAGGTCGGCCGGCAGTTCGAGCGGGTGGCGGTC
>CAZFUK010000159.1:0-10109 GCA_964522005.1 uncultured Anaerolineales bacterium
TGTGGTTGAACCAGTAATCGGTGGTCTTGGCGACGACGGTGACGACGCTCTTGATCTCGCCGCCCAGGGTGTAGTCGGCGCTAACGGGCACCAGGAGGAGGATGCCGTCGTGGCGGGCCTGGACGTTCTCGCGGGTGATGGCCTCGGCCAGCCAGCGGGCCATCGCCGCTGAAGCGCACTGGAGGGCGACCCAGCCGGGCGGCCCGGCGAAGGCGGGCAGGCCGCTCACCGCCGCCACGCCACGGATCACTTCCGCCTCGACGCGGGCGTAGGCGTCGCCCGGCTGGGCTGGCGTCGCTCCGCACAGGAGGCGGTCTCGATGAGGGCGACCGCCCTCGTGGGGCAGCCCTCAGAAGCTGTCCCACATGTTGGCCCAGTCCACCTGCCCGTCGGCGTCGAACTTGAGCAGGGCCGCCGCCATCGGCTCGTCTACGGTCAGCGTTGTCTCAGGCATGCTCATCCCCCGGCTGGTTTGGGACCCTCACCCCAACCTTCTCCCCGTGGGGGAGGGGGGTCTACCGTGTATGACGCAGCGGGGGGAGGGCTGGATGTATGCCTGTGTCTGGCTTACAGGGCGCGACGGCGGCGGAGGCCCAGGCCGAGCCAAACCAGCGCGAGGCCGGCTCCCAGGCCGCCGACCACCAGGGCCAGGGGCAGGCCGCCGGTGGCGGGCAGGGCGGTCGGCAGGAGACCGCCAGCCGCGGGCGGGGGGGTCGCCGCCTTGACCTCGACAATGTCCACACGCATGGCGTCGAACGTCTGCAACACCTCGGTCTTCTCGCGGCTGCCCGCTCCGTTCTTGTCAAGGGACTGGCCCAGGTCCCCGACCAGGGCGGCCCATTCGGCGTCGTTAATGCCGAGGCCGCGATGCGCCTCCTTCATCGAGCGGCCCGTGTAGGTGCAGCCGCCGCCGGTCACGGCGCAGAAGTACTCGGCCAGCAGCTTGGGCGAGTGGGCCTGGTTCATGCGCGCCAGGTAGCGACCCAGGCGGCTATCGCGCGACGTGGCGGTGATGAAGTCGCTGACGAGGTTGTTGATGCCGCTGGACCCGCCGAGCCGCTTGTGGAGCGTCTCCTGCGCCCACGTCGTCCCGCTCAGGGCGAGCGCCAGTGTCAGGGTGATGAGGAGCACACCCGCCAGCACGAGCAGTTTCCGCATGGCCGTACCCTCCTTGTCTCTCTCAACCCGTAGAGTGATGGATGATTCGTCCAGGGCGCTCGGCCCGTCGTACCCGGCGTCAGGCGCCCGGCTAAATATCGGCGCTCGCCACCTGCCAGTCGGTGGCCGAGACGCGGCCGCTGTCCCGCGCGAAACTGAGCACGTTGACCCGCGAGAGGGCCAGGGTGGCAGCTACCAGCCCGACCGCTTCGAGCAGGAAAATCAGCCCATAGGCCAGGGCGGGTGTCAGGCCCGCCGCCAGCAGGCCATCGCGCAGCGCGCCGCCCACGCTGATGCCCAGGCCGCGCGAGAGGAGGATGGTGATGGTCCACAGGCCGAGATACGCGCCCGCCTGGCGGTCGGAGGTCATGACCACCATCAGGCTCAGGCCACCGAAGGTGTAGACGCCGAAGCCCGCGCCGAACACGACCAGCGCCACGGTCACCAGCCGCGCCTGCTGCGTCACCGCCGCCACGCCCAGCAGGGCCATGCCCACCGCCATGATGGACAGCCCCACCTGGGTCAGTCGGCGCTGCTGCTCCGGACGGCGCCGCCGACCGATGACCAGCGCGACGATGAGGACGAGGGCGGTCGCGCCCTGCCAGTAGGCCGAGTAGCGTGTAGTCTGGCCGAGGCTCTGGCCGATGACCTCCGCGCCGAATGGCTCCAGGATGGCGTCCTGCGCCCAGGCGGCGAAGGTCGCCAGGGCCAGGAAGGTGAAGAAGTGGCGGATGCGGGCGTCGGCCCAGATGGTCTGGAAGGTGCTGACAAAGCCCAGGCTGGGCTGCGGCGTGGCGGCCGTTGGCTCGGCCGCCGCTCCCCGCCGCTCGATACCGATCAGGCTGAACAGCCAGAAGAAGCCGCCGACGCCGGCCGTGATCGTCACCAGACGCCAGAAGGTCGCTACGTCGAACTCGCGCATGGCGACGCTGAAGGCGATGGCGACAATGGGGAACAGGATGATGAGGACGGTCTCCATGAGGCTGACCGCCAGCCCCTGGCGTTCCTTGGGCACGCTGTCGCGGACGAGGGCCAGGAACGGGCTGCCCGACATGAGCGAGCCGGTGCCGTACAGGATGAAGAACGCCAGCGCCAGGGTCCAACCCAGCGGGTCGGCGCGCTCGGCGGTGAAGCGGCCCACGCTGAGACCGAGCAGGGGCAGCGACAGGGCCATCAGGCCGCGCCCCAGCCAGATGTAGGGCGTGCGGCGCAGGCCGAACAGGGGCCGCGTGTCCGAGGCGAAGCCCGCCCACAGGCTAAGCGGGGTTAGCAGGTAGCGCAGGGCGATGAGCAGACCCACAATCCAGGCCGGCATGCCCAGGTTGACGATCATAATGCGGTTCCAGATGGACGTGACGAGGATGTCGCCCATGGCCGAGCCAATCTGGAAGGAGCTGAGACGCAACAGCCGCCAAAAGCTAAACGAGCGGCCGGCGGGAGGGGTAGGGGACATAGACATAGTTCCTTATCAGGCAGTCTAGACCGTAAAGGTCCAGGCTATCTTCACAATTCATCAAACTCTAGAGCCTATCCATCAACGGTGTCTTTCGTCGCTTCCCGTCTGGTCAGACCAGGGGCTGTTGGCGCTCGCCCACTTCACGGCAGACGCGGCACAGGCCAAAGATGGCGAAGTGGCGCATGTCGGCGGCGAAGCCGTACTGGTTCAGCAGGGCGTCGCGCAGGGGCTGGACCAACTCGTAGTCCACGCTCGTTACCTGTTTGCAGTGGCGGCAGACGAGGTGGTGGTGAGGCGTGCGGCTGACCAGTTCATACTCGGCGCGGCCCGCCCCCAGGTCAATCACGTTCAGCAGACCGTTCTCGGTCAGATAGTCGAGCGTGCGGTAGACCGTGGAGATGTCCACATAGGGGAACAAGGAGTGAATGCGGGCAAAGATTTCGTCGGCCGTGATGTGGCCGTCCTTTTCGGTAATGGCTTCGAGAATCGCCACCCGCTGGGGCGTAATCCGCAATCCATTTTGGCGCAGGCGCTCCACCAGTTCCTGGTGACTACTCATCCCTCTCTCCGAGTCTAGATTGGGCTAACGGGCCACGACGCGGTAGACCCAGTAGCCGCCGGGGGCGGCAGGGGCTGGCGCGACCGTGTTGAGCGGTTCCAGCCGCAAGACCGGGACCAGGGCGTCGCGCCGCGCGTCGGTCAGCACGAGCAGCGCGCCGACGGGGGCGTTGGGCAACTCCTCGACGCGCGGGTTGTCGTGGGGAACGCGGTCCAGGTCGAGTAAGGTTCCCAGCGCTTTGTAGACGTGGCCGCCCGCGTCTAGCCGCGCGTCGCGCAGCCCCCGGTCCAGCAGGACGGGCGTGCCCTGGTGCGCCGGCCCGGCCACCAGGGCCGCGATTTGCCACACGCGGCCGTTGTTGCGCCCGTCCCGCAGTTCATAATAGTAATAGTCGTCCAGCCGCCGCAGCGGGTAGGCGGTGAGGGCGACGGTCAACGCCAGCGCGGCCAGGCCGAGCCAGCGGTCACGACGGGGGCGGCCCGGCGCGACCAGGCTGGCCAGCCCCGGCCCCAGCCAGACGCCGACGGCGGCGAAGGTGGGCGGCAGCAGGGGCGCCAGGTAGCGCGCCGAGCTGTGCGAGTCGTAGGCGCTGTTGACGGCCGGCAGCACGACGAGGGCCGTCAGCCAGACCAGCAGGGGCATGCTTGCCCGCCGCCCCGCGGCGTAGCCCAACCCGATCAGAGTGACCAGGGCATAGGCGATCACCAGGGGCGAGCGCAGGGCGGCCGGTCCGGCCTGGGCGGACAGGGTGGACACAAAGGTCGAGCCGACCAACTGGTAGGCGAGGCCGATGAAGCCCAGGCTGTTGGCGGCGTACTCAGCGGGCGTCACGCCGCTGGTGAAGGCGTAGTCACGCCGCGCCACCCCTTCCGCCGACCCGCCCCCTGTTACCAGATTATAGCCGATAAGGTTGCTGACTGCCAGTAGCGCCACGAGCAGCGCCAGCCAGGGCCAGCGGCCGCGCAACCAGCCCGGCCGGCTGACCACAAGCCACAGGGCGCCGCCCAGGAGATAGACCACGGCGGTGGGGTGGGTCTGGACCGCCAGCCCGGCCAGCCCGCCCGCCACAACCAGGAGCGGGGGCCGCTCGCGGCGCACGGCCTCACTCAGCGCCAGCAAGGCCAGGGTCGTCCAGAAGGGCGTCGTGGCGTTGGACCAGGCCAGGTGGCTGTTGACGACGACGGGCACAAAGGCTACGGCCATGAGGGACGCGGCGGCCAGCCCGGCTAGACGAGGGGCCAGGGGCCAGGGGCCAGGGGCCAGGGATGGAAAGCGGAAGGCGGAAGGCGGAGGACCGAGGACGGAGGATTGAGGACTGAAGATTAAAGATTGAAGACTGGGCCTTCCGCCTTCTGCCTTCCGCTTTCTGCCTTCCGTCCTCCGTCGCTGGCCCGCGAGGCTGACGCCGAGCAGGTAGGTCAGGCCGACGGTGAGGGCGCCGAGAACGAGGGACCAGGCGCGGGGCCAGGTCGCGCCGCCGCCCGCCCCGAGACCGAGGGCCAGCAGATAGTGGTGCAGCGGGCCGTTGTACGGGTCAATGGACACGGCGGGCCAGAAGCCGCCCTGGGCGATGCGCAGGGCAAACTGAATCTCGTCTGTCTCGTCGGTCAGCGTCGGGACCAGTTGCAGGGCGCGGGCGCGGACGAGCGCCGCCAGCAGGCTGACCAGCCCGGCCAGCAGGAGGTCCAGGCGGGTGAAGGCCAGGTCGCGCGGGCCTGAAGACCCGCGCTGGGCTGGCGAAGCCCAAAGGGCTAGGACCTTAGCCCGCCAGGGCTTGGCCTCGCTAGCCCGGGGCTTTAGCCCAGGGCGGCTGGTCGCGTCGTGCAACGCAAGCCCCTCTCAGCCCAGCGTCGGGTCGAGCACCACCTTGCCCTGGGCCTCGCGGCTATCCAGGTAGCGGTAGGCGTCGGCGGCCTCGGCCAGCGGGAACACGCGCGCCACCACGCCGCGCAGCGTGCCGTCGGCGAACAGCGGCACCAGCTTGTCGCGGATGGCGGCGCGAGCCTCCCCCACACGCGGGCTGGAGTTGGCGCTGAAGCCGATCATGGTCAGGTTGCGGCGGTAGAACTCCGGGGCTTCAAAGGTAATCGTCCGCCCGCCGTGGCCGCCGTAGAGGATATAGCGGCCGCCCGCCGCCATGTTGCGGACGCTGGGCATGAACACCGGCGCGCCGACACCGTCGAAGACAATGTCCACCCCCTGCGGCGCGGCCTCGCGCACCGCCGCCTCCACGTCCTGCTGGCCGTAGTTGACCACGACATCGGCCCCCAGTTGGCGGGCGGTCTCGCCCTTGGCCTCGGACCCGACGGTCCCAATCACCCGCGCCCCCCAGGCGTGCGCCAACTGCACCGCCGCGCTGCCCACGCCGCCCGCCGCGCCGTGAATCAGGACGGTATCGCCGCGCTGCATGCCGGCCAGGGTGATCAGGCCGAGCGCCGACGTGAGCCAGACCGTGGTCAGGCCGGCCGCCTCGTGGTAGTCCAGGCGGTCGGGCTTGGGGTAGAGCAGGTCGGCGGAGGCCAGGGCGTACTGGGCGTGGCTGCCCTTGAGATTGCCCCACACCTTGTCGCCCACCTGCCAGTCGGTGACACCCTCGCCCACGGCGGCCACGTCACCCGCGCCCTCGCCGCCCAGGATGAACGGGCGCGGTGGGAGGTTCGGATAGCGCCCCTCGCGCTGGTAGCCCTCATAGGGGTTGATGCCCGCTCCACGCACCTGGACCAGCACTTCGCCCGGCCCCGGCGTCGGCTGGGGCACGTCGTCCACCCTTAGTACGTCTGGCCCGCCAAACTCATGCACCCGCACTGCTTTCATGAAAAACCTCCCCTGGGACTTACCTATCCCCGCTCCCCTCCCCGGGTAGGGGAGGGGCCGGGGGTGGGGTCATAGCGAGATGAGCACAACAGCGGCGAGGACGGCCAGCATGCCCAGCGTTTGCGGCCGGCTCAGCCGCTCGCGCAGGACGAGCCATGCCAGGGCGACCGTCGCCGCCGGGTAGAGCGAGGACAGCACGGCGGCCACATCGAGCCGCCCCGCCTGGCTCGCCAGCAGAAAAAGGGTGTTGCCGCCCGCGTCGAGCGCCCCGGCCAGCAACATGACCGGCCACGCCTGGCGCACGGCCCCCACCTCCGGCCTGCGCCAGGCCACGAGGACGAGCAGGACGACGGCGGCGACCGCGCGGGCGACGACGAGGGGCCAGAAGACGCCGCCCTCCGCCCCGGCGCGGCTCATGAGCGTCAGGTAGACGCCCAGGCCCAACCCGGCCACAAGCGCCAGGGCCAAGCCGGCCGGCCGCCCACCCACCGCCTCGGTCTGGGCGATGGCCCAGACGCCGACGAGGGCGAGGCCAAAGCCGGCCATCTGGGCCGTGTCGGGCAGGCCCTGGACCACGGCGGCTACCAGGACCGGCACGCCCGCCGAGAGAACAGCCGTCACCGGGGCGGCGATGCCCATCTGCCCGACGGCCAGGGCGCGGTAGAGCAGGGTAATGCCGACCGCGCCGCCGAACCCCGCGCCCACTGCCCAGGCCAGCGTTGTCCCACTCGGCCAGGCCTCGCCCCGACTCACGGCTAGCGCGACCAGGCCGAGCAGCCCGGTCCACTGCGCCACCGCGTTGACGACGAAGACGTGGACGCGCCGCGAGGCCAGCCCGCCGCAGAAGTCCGCCGCGCCCCAACTGGCCGCCGAGAGCAAGCCGAAGACGATGACCGTCCACGCCACGTGACCCCCTTACTCGACCACGACCAGGTCGCCCTCGCGCAGCCCGTCCACGACCTCGACCATCTGCTTGTCGGTCAGCCCGGTCGTGACCTCGACCTCGACGGTGAGGCCGCCCCGCACGACCTTGACGATCTTCTGGCGACCCACCGGCTGCACCGCTCGCGTCGGCACCAGCAGAACCCCGGCCTTGGTCTTGGTGGCGATGCGCGCCGTCGCGCTGAGGCCCGGCTTGAGGGCGAGGCCGGTGGGGGCCAGGTCAATCACGGCGCTGTAGCTGACCGCGCCACGCTGAGTGGAGGCGGCCGGCGCGACGCGGCTCACCGTTCCCTGGAGCGTCTCGCCCGGAAAGGCATCCAGGCGAATCTCGGCGCTCTGCCCGGCCTGCACCGTCGGCGCGTCCACCTCCTCGACCTCGACCTCGATCTGCATGCGCGTCAGGTCGGCCAGCACGACGATGGGTTGCTGGCTCCCGACGTTCTCCTCGACGCGCGCGTTGACTTCGAGGACGACGCCCGCGAACGGCGCGACGAGTTGCGTGTCCGCCTGGCGGTCCTGGGCCGTCTTGAGCGCTAGTTCCGCCTGTTTCTCCGCCGTGTCCAGGCCGGCGATCTCTTCCGGCGATGCCCCGGTCAGCGCCCGTTCCAGGCTGGCCCGCGCGCGCTGGTAAGCGGCTTTGGCGGCTTCGAGTTGGGCGGCTTCCTGGCTCGTACTGGCGTCCGGCTCCTTGGCGCGGTCGTCGTAGCGCGCCTGGGCCACCTCGCGGGCCACGGTGGCCTCACGCACCGCCGCCTGGGCCGCTTCGATTTCGGCCGGCGCCGCGCCCGCCCGCGCCTGGTCCAGCCGTTGGCGGCGCGCTTGTAGCTCTAGCTGCGCCTGCTGGACCTCGCGGTCCACCTGGTCGGCGGCCACCGTGAGCAGGACCTGGCCGGCCTCGACACGGTCGCCGGGTTGGGCCTTGACCTCGACCACCTTGCCGCCGACGCGCAGCGACAGGTTCGCCTGCCGGACGGGGCGGACTTTGCCGACTGCTTCCACCGTCGCGTTGATGGCGCCGCGCGTCACGCGGGCTGTGTTGGCCGGCGTCGCCTCGCCCGCCCGGCCCAACGCCGCCCATGCCCCCACGGCCACGACGGCAGCCAGGAGCGCCACAATCAGCCAGGCCCGTCCAAACTTTACACCAGTCATCCCTACCACTTTCAAGTCAGTGCCTACCAAGACCTGACAGGTTTGAGAAACCTGTCAGGTCTGTTGGCCCCTGGAGCGTCACACGCTAAACGACGTCAGATGGCCGCCGCCGTCCACAATCATCACCGTGCCCGTGGTGTAGTCCGACGCGGGCGAGGCCAGGTAGACCGCCGCGCCCACCACGTCGTCCACCTCACCGAAGCGTTTGGCAGGTGTCGTCTTGAGGACGGTGTCGGCGATTTCGGGCGTCTCGTAGAGCAGCTTGGCGAAGCGCGTCTTGATGACGCCGGGCGCGATGGCGTTGACCTGGATGTTGGCATGGGCGAGTTCAATCGCCATCGTCTTGGTCAGCATGATGACCGCCGCCTTGGTCACGCCATACACGCCGATACCGGGCATGGGGTTGATGCCCGCCACCGAAGCGACGTTAATGATCTTGCCGCCGCCCGACTTCTCCATGGCCGGCACGGCGTGGCGGATGACGCGCATGTAGCCCAGCAGATTGGTGTCGAACGTCTTGGCCCACACAGCGTCGTCGGCGAACAGGACGGGGCCGAAGTGCGGGTTGGTGCCGGCGTTGTTGACGGCCACATCCAGGCGGCCAAACTGGTTGAGCGCGGTCTGCACCAGGGCGCGGACCTGCCCATCGTCGCCGGTGTGGCAGGCAACGGCGACCGCCTGGCCGCCCGCCGCTTGAATCGCCTCGGCCACGGGCTGGACGCGGTCGAGGCTGCGGCTGCACAGCACGAGCCGCGCGCCGGCCCTGGCGTAGGCTTCGGCGATCCCCTGACCGATGCCGCGCGACGCGCCGGTGATAATGGCGACGCGGCCTTCCAAGGACAATGAAGACATGGTGGGAACTCCTCCGCGTTAGCGGCTATCGATCGGAATGAGCGCGGTGCGGTTGTCGAACAGTTGGACCGCCTTGACGACGGCGGTCGGCGGCGCGCCCCGCAGCGGCACGGTCACGATCTGGCGGCCCGGCTTGAGGGTCACCGGCAAGACGGCGCGGCCTGTCTGGCCGCCCGCCTCTACCTGGACGGCGACGGCGAACGGCCCCGCCTCGCGCGCCTCGACCGGCACGGCCACCTGGATGCCGTCCGGCCCGGGTTGGACGGTCGCGTCGTCGGCCAGCCGCGCCCGGTCCGAGTGCACCGTCACGATGGCCGACGCGCTGCGCTCGAACTGGCCGCCCGGCCCAGCCGCCGTCACCAGGACCGCGTAGTACTCAGACACCTGGGGCGCCGTCAGCCGTCCATTATACACCCCATCGCCCGCCACGGCATCTCCGCCCGTGCCGTCGTCCGTGAGCACAGCGCGCTGGGCGGCACGGCCCCCGACGTAGAGGTCCGCCGTCACCGCTGCGCCACGGGTCTGGTCGGCCGGCGTCAGCGTCGCCCTGAGTTGGATAGGCGCGCCGGGGGCGTAGGCGAACTGGTCCGCTTCAACCGCCAGCTTGATCGCGGTATCCAGTTCGGCATAGACACCGTAGTCCGTCGTGGGCGCGGTCGCGGCGGCTTGCAGCGTCATCCGCCAGGGGCCGGGCGTGGGCTTGTCCAGCTTGTAGACGGCCATGTTGGCGAACGTGTCGAAGTTGAAGCCAAAGTAGTCCACGCCCTGGCCGCCGGCCCCGCGGTAGACCCGGCCGTCCGGCGCGGTCAGGGTCGTCGTGACGCTGCCCCTCTGCCAGAGGGCGAACACCCGCGCCCCAGCCACCGCGTCCAGGGTGAGCGTCTGGGTGACGACGGCGCTGGGCCGCAGTTGGCCGGTCAGGATGGGTGTGCGCGGCAGGGCCGTCGGGCGCTCCAGGGGCCGGGGACTCGTTTTGTAGGCGGCGGGGGCGCGGCCACTCAGGATGTCGCGCAGGACACGCTCGTAGTTGTCCTCTGGCCACAGGTAGGATGAGAGGCCCGCCGCCACGCTGCCCGTCGCCCAGCCGTGCAGGTCGTCGGTCTGGATGTGAGTCACGCCCGGCCCGTCGAGCGAGAGGGCGCTCCACAGCGACACCACGGCGTCGGTGGGCGGCCAGAC
>CAZFUK010000160.1:0-9876 GCA_964522005.1 uncultured Anaerolineales bacterium
GGCCGGACCGTTCGGCGGGGCCGCGCGCTCCTGGGCGGGGCGGCGTCGCGCCGCGCTCGCCGGCCGTCGGGCCGCGTTGGCCCCGGCCGCCCTTGGCCCCCCCGGCGCGGACCGGCTCATCCACAATCAGGGACTTGTTGGGAACCATCGGCGGGGCGACCGGCTCGATGTCGTAGCCATCGGCCATGCGGCGGAGGGCCTGGACCTCGCGGGCCGACAGACGCCGCCAGTCGCCTTCGGGCAGGCTGCCCAGTTGAATCGGGCCGACGCGGACGCGCAGCAGGTCGCGCACCGGGTGCTCCAGGGCGTCGAACATGCGGCGCAGTTGGCGCTTGCGGCCCTCGTGGAGCACCACACGCAGCCATGTGGCGTCGCGCAGCCGCTCCTGGACCGCGATCTCGGCTGGCGCGGTCAGCCCATCCTCCAGCAGGATACCCTGCCGGAACTGGTTGAAGGCCGTCTGGCCCGGCTGACCGGCCACTTTGACGCGGTACTCTTTCTCGTGTTCATACGAGGGGTGCATGAGCTTGTGGGCCAGGTCGCCGTCGTTGGTCAACAGGACCAGCCCCCGGCTGTCCATGTCCAGCCGCCCGACGGGATACACGCGGCCTAGCTCGGCCGGCACGAGGTCGAGAATGGTGGGCCGGCCCTCCGGGTCGTCGGCCGTGGTGACCACGCCTTCGGGCTTGTGGACGGCCAGGTAGACCTTGCTCTCGGGCGACAGGGGGCGGCCGTCTACTTCGATGCGGTCCAGCTCCGGGTCCACCTTGACGCCCATCTCGCGCACGACTTCGCCGTTGATGGTCACGCGGCCCTGGGCGATCAACTCCTCGGCCCGCCGCCGCGACGCCACCCCGGCCGCCGCCATGACTTTTTGCAACCGTTCTTCGGGCATCCTGCTCTCCTCCGCCGCCCTGGTTCGCCCACGACGGCCACAATTATACATCGGAGGCTGTCCAAGCAGGAATCAAGCCGAGGGCGAGACCGGCGGCGCTAGACGCGATTTCAGACCTCGTCTATAATTCGTCTATGCGACGCTCTTCCCTGCTACTCATCCTTTGGCTGCTCGCCGCCTGTCAGGCGCCCCCCTCAGCTACCGTGGCGCCCACCTCGCCGCCCGGCCCAACCCCCTGCGCGGCGGCCGAGAAAGGGGCACCCATGGACAAGGACCGCGCCCTGATTGACGCGGCGGGCCGGGGCGACCTGGCGCAGGTGCGCTGCTGGTTGGAGCAGGGCGCGAGTGTCAAGGCGGCGGACGAGCAAGGCCGGACGGCCCTGGTCGCGGCGGCCTACCGCAACCATCTCGACGTGGCCCGCGCCCTGATCCAGGCCGGGGCCGATGTCAACACCAAGGACCAGACGCAGCAGAGCGCGTACCTGATCACCACGTCCGAGGGCTATACCGACCTGTTGCGGCTGACGCTGGAGAACGGGGCGGATGTGGGCAGCCTGGACAGTTACAATGGCACCGGGCTGATTCGGGCGGCGGACCGGGGGCACGTGGACGTGATTCGCGAGTTGCTCAAGACGGGCATTAAAATAGACCACGTCAACCGCCTGGGCTGGACGGCGCTGCTGGAAGCGATTATCCTGGGCGACGGCGGCCCGCGTCATACCGAGGTCGTGCGGCAGTTGGTGGCGGCGGGCGCCAACGTGAACCTGGCCGACCGGGCCGGCGTCACGCCCCTGGCTCACGCCCGCCAGCGCGGCTTCACCCAGATCATCACCATCCTCGAAAGCGCCGGGGCGCGCTAGCCCGTCGGCTCCTCCAGAGCCGGCAGACTCGCCAGGTCAGGCAGGCCGAAGTGCTCCAGGAAGCGGGCCGTCGGCGCATAGAGGATGGGCCGGCCGACACCCTCGGCGCGGCCGGCTTCCTCGATCAGCCCGCGCGCCAGGAGCGTCCTCACGGCGTGGTCGGCGCTGACGCCGCGAATGGCCTCGATCTGGGGTTTGGTGATGGGTTGGCGGTAGGCGATAATCGCCATCGTCTCCAGGACGGCAGGCGACAGGGGCGGGTCCTGGCCCAGGCCGAGGAAGCGCTGGGTCCAGCGCGACGTTTCCGGCGCGGTCGTCAGCCGCACCCGGTCGCCGTGGCGTTGCAGCCGCACGCCGCGCCCGGCCAGCGTCTCCCCGAGCGCCGTCAGCCCGGCCTCGACCGCCTCCAGGGGATGCTCGGCCGCCTGGGCCAGGCTCTCCACTGTTACCGGGCCGGTCGCCACAAACAGCAGGCTCTCCAGCACCAGGGCCAGTGGCGTATCGCGCCCCTCACTCGGGGGCGCTTGCGTTTCCCCGCTCAGCTTACTCCACCTCCATCGCCACGACCACCAGGCGGTGCGTGTTCGTCCAGGCGGGCCAGCACGTCACCAGCGTCAGGCGGCTGTCCGACGTCGGCTCCATCCAGCGAGCGTTCGCCAGCCGTGTCGCCAGCGGCATCCCCTCTTCGGGCAGAATCATGCGCTGCGTGACGACGTAGTGGCGCTGGACGTTGCCCGACCACAGGGTGATGGGCGCGCCGACCCCCAGGTTGACCAGGCTGCCAAACACGCGGCCATAGATGTTGTGGTGGCCGGACAGGACGGTGTTGCCCTGGCCGGGCAGCGCTGTGTCGTTGTGCCAGCCCGCGCTATACGGCGGCACGTACTGCTGGCGGACCAGGCTGCCGGCGATCCAGGCCATATAGGAGCCGGCCGAGGTCACCGGGGTATTCAGGCCGATGGCCGGGATGACGAGGCGGGTGGGGGGCGCACTGGCGGCGACGGGGGCAACCGGGACGGGCGCGGGCGCGGCGGCCGTACCCCCGTCGGGGATGCGAAGCGTCTGGCCCACCATGATCAGGTTGCGGTTGACCAGCCCATTGGCCTGGGCCAGGTCATCCACCCCCACGCCGAAGCGGGCGGCAATGCCGGATAGGGTATCGCCAGCCTGGACGACATAGGACCCGTCGCCAAAGGCCGGGCGGGCGGCGAGGAAGAGCAACATCCCCAGGGCGAGGAGTGTCAGGAACAGCGGGCGGAGTGGACGGCGGCGCGCGAACAACGTAGGCATGGCATCCTCCTTGGGTGATGCCGTGGGATGCGAGAGGGGGCTAGCCGTATTGTACGCGCCTTGGGGCGGGATGCAAGCCCGCAATACGAGCGACCTGAACGATTACTTTTGCGTCGGTACCCGCTCGCCCTGCTCTGGCAGGACGATGGGGCCTTTCTTGTCTGGGTAGCGCGGCTGAATCGGCTCATAGAAGTCGCGGATGACGCGCATGTCCGCCTCGATGTCGCCTGAGGGCACAAGGAAGGGGCCGACCCCCACCTCGCGTCGCCCGTAGTCAATGAAGCCGAACACAATGGGCACGCCGGCGCCGACGGCGATGTGATAGAAACCGGACTTCCAGTGCTCGCTGCGCTTGCGCGTGCCTTCGGGCGACAGCGCCAGGTAAAATTCAGGGCGGGTCCGAAATAGCTCCACCATCTGCTGGACAGTGTTGGAGCGTTGGCTGCGATCAATGGGGATGGCGCCGGCCGACCGGAACAGGGGGGCGAAGGGGGCGAGGGGGCCTCGGAACAGTTCAGCCTTGGCGATCCAGGACAGGGGTACGCCCAGGGCCACGGCGGCGGCCAGCATGAGGACGGTATCGAGGTTGGAGGTATGGTAGGCGCCGATGAGCACCCAGTGGCGCGTGTCGGGCAGCGTGCCGACTACCTGCCAGCCGACGAGGCGCAGCAGCAGACGAACGAGGCGGGTCAAGGGGGTGGAGGGCAACGGGCGGGTACCAATGGACGGCATGGCAGAGGGTCTCCTCAGAATCAGGTGCCCAATGGTAGTCATAGAACGAGGGTTACGCAAATCCTGTGCAGCCCCCTGCCCTGTCTACAACCCGCGCAGCCCCAACTGCTCGCTCAACCACCGGACGCGGTCCTCTGTCGCCTGGTCGTCCAGGCCGTGCCCGGCGTCGTACCACTGCGCCGTCTTCGGCTCCCCCGCCGCCGCGAGGAAGGCTTCGGCGCGCTCGATGGGCACGTGGAAGTCGCTACGCCCGAATTGGAACAGGATGGGCGCTGGGGCGAGGCGGGCCACATTGGCGACCGGGTCCAGGGGCGCGAACTGCTCGACAAAGGCCCTGCGCGCCTCCCCTTCTAGCGGCGGCGCGTAGAGATACCAGTCCGGGAAGCGGGGCGTGGCGGCCATGACCACATAACAGGTGGGACGGGGGTCCAGGGCGCCGGTCAGCACGCCGTACATGCCGCCGAAGTCGTGGCCGACATAGGCGAAGCGGCGCGCGTCAACGCCGGGCTGGGCGAGCAGGATGTCCATCGCCTGGCGTAGCTCAACCACCTGCTGGCGGGAGTTCGCCAGGTCGTCGGCCTGGGTCCGCTTGAGAAAGAAGTCGCGGTCGGACCACAGCGTCTCGACCAGCAGGGCGACCGCGCCCTGGCGCACCAGCCGCTCGGCGTCGGGGAGGAACTGGGAGCGGTGGTTGGATGGCGCCTCCGGCTCGTACCAGTGGACAAGCAGAACCGCCGCTAGCGGCCCCTGCTCCTGCTCAGGCCGCAGCAGGTAGGCGGCGCGGCGCACACCGTGGGGCGTGGTGTAGACCACGTTGCGGGCGCGGACGCCGTCCTTGACCCGCTCAGGCGTCTCGCGCCAGTAGGCGGGCGCGCCGCGCTCGTACTCGAACAGGCTGTTCAGGTCCATGACCCTCTCCTTGAAGCGTGTTAATCTCTCGTCTGACTATGCGCCGGTCCGCGCCCAGGTTCAACGCCTCGGTGGGACTGGCGTGACGCGCCAACCTCGGTATAATCTATGCGTATAGAGGATAGCTATCGGAATCCGAGTGCGACAGAGGCTAGAAAGTATAGCGCATGAAAACGTTGATGGCCTACTACCGCGAGCGCGAGACCGCGCTGCGCCAGAGCCTGGACAAGGCGGCGACGGTGGACGACGCGGTGGCGATCCTACAGGCGGAGTTGACCTGGCTGGAAGGGGTAGTGAGCGGCGGCCTGACGCTACCCCAACAGCGCGTCCTGGTGACCATGTTCGAGGTGCTGCGGGCGTCGCTGCGGGGTCTCAAGGACGGGGTGCGGCTGGAGCGGGTGCCCCAGTCGCGCACGATTCTCTACGACGTCGTCCAGGGTGTGCTGCGCATGGTGGGCCTGGGCGCGTCACCAGACGGCGGGACGGCCCGCGCCCTGTTTCGCGTCCGCCTGGACGCCAACGCCTACCTCCAGCACTTCGCCCAGGGCCTGACTACCGTGGACCGCTGGCTGGCCGAGCAGCCCGTGGCCGCGAAAACCGAGGACTGCCGCGACCTGCTCGAATTTCTCCAGCGCCTCATGGGCGACGCCCACACGGGCGACGCGGCCCTGCTGGCCGAGCGGCTGGAAGGGCTGCCCCAGGTGATGGAGCGCTACGGCCTGCGCTACGTCTACTATGATAAGGCGATGCCCGCGCGCTCGCCGGCCGCGCGCCGCCTGTTCAAGTTCGAGCCGAGCCTCGACCCCGCGCAGCGCGAGGTCCAGACCCTCCTGCCCGCCGTCGTCCAGGGCGACGAGGTGCTGTTCCGTGGCCTGGTCACCGAACCGAGCTAGATGAGAATGGCCCCCTCTGTCCCCCCTGACCGGGGGGAGGCAAGGGAGTCAGGGAGACGTAGCATGGCTGAAGCGGTGTATGACAAGCGCGACCAGTACGAGAAAGTCAGGGAGGCCCTGCTGCCAGGGGAGGAGGTCGAAGCGGTCTTCGACCTGATTGGGACGGGCACCGGGTTTGTCGGCATCACCTCGCACCGCCTCATCGTGTATGACAAGGCGTTCCTACGCAAGATGAAGGCGATTGTCTCCATTCCCTACGGCCGCATCCTGACTCTGGCGGCTGAGGACCAGTCCGGCCTGATGACGGGGCGCGGCTTCTTCGGCAGCAGCCACCTGATCATCACGACCAGCCACGGCGAGCACGAGTTCGAGTTCCGGGGCGCGGACAAGGCGCACCTGGCGCATACCCTGATTCTGCGGCACATCCTGTAAGACGCTACCCCGACAGAGGAGGCCATGACCCACCCCATCCGCTGGCTGACTCCCTTCCTGGCGCTTGCCCTGGCCCTGGCGTTGGCGGGGCCGGCCGCCGCCGACGAGCCGGCGCCGCGCGCCCGCGTCTTCCTCGACCCCGGCCACGGCGGCCCGGATCCGGGCGCCGTCTTCTACGGCGACGGCTTCACCGTGCGCGAGGCCCAGGTCAACCTGCGCGTCGCCCTGCTCACGGCGGACCGGCTGCGGGCGCGCGGCTTCGAAGTTGACCTGTCGCGCGAGACCGACGACCAGGCCGGCGGCAGCGAGGACGCCAACGGCGACGGCCGCGTGACGACCCGCGACGGCCTCCAGTCGGTGGTGGACGAGGCCAACCAGAGCGGGGCCGACCTGTTCCTGTCCATCCACCACAATGGAAGCGTCAACCGCGCCGCGTCGGGCAGCGAGGTCTACTACTGCGCCGACCGCCCCTTCGCCGACGCCTCGTTCGGCTTTGGCTCACTGGTGCTGAACCACATCCTCGCCAAGCTCCAGGCGCAGGGCTACGCTTCGTACAATCGGGGCGTCATGGACGACAGCGTCCTCTACACACGCGGCGCGTACCGGGGCCACCTGTTTGTCCTGGGGCCAGTCCGCCCGCCGCGCTTCGGCGTCACGCCGTCGGCGCGCTACGCCCCCAAGCTCCGCGCCACCGAGATGCCCGGCGTCCTGTCCGAGGCCCTGTTCGTCAGCAACCCGACCGAGGCGTGGCTGCTGAGCCAGCCGCGCATCCAGGCTGCCCTGGCCGATGCCTTTGCCGATGCCGTGGATGAATACTTCACGCCGTGACCGCGTCTGGCCGCTGGCGCTGACGCTGCTGGCGGCCCTGCTCCTCGCCTACACCCTCCAGCCGGACATCAACGGCAGCAACGACGAGTATATGGAGGACGTGGGCGAGTTCCAGAATGTGCTGGCCCACTGGGGCACGGCCCACAGCCCCGGCTACCCCCTCTACGCCGTGGTCGGCGCGGCCTTCGTGGCCGTCGTCCACGGCGTCGGCGTGTCGTATGCCCTGGCCGCGTCGCTGTTCTCCGCCGTCGTGACCCTGGCCGCCCTGCTCGGCCTGTACCGCTTGCTGCGTGTCCTGGACGTCGCGCCGCCCCTGGCCGCCCTCGCCGGCCTGGTCCTCGCCGCTACGCGGCCCGTCTGGGTCCACGCCTCGGTGGCCGAAGTCTACGCCCCCGTGCTCGGCTTCATCGTCCTGGCCCACCTGATCGCCGTCCAGTGGTGGGCCGACCGCCGCCCCGCCTGGCTCTACGGCCTCCTGGCGACGCTCGCCTTCGGCGTCGGCCACCACCCGCTGGTCGGACTGGCCGCGCCGGGGCTGACGCTGCTGGTCGCCCCCCTCGCCCTGCGCACACTCTGGGAACGCCCGCGCCGCCTCCTGCCTGCCCTGGTCAGCCTGCTGGCCCCCTTCCTGATCCACCTCTATCAACCCCTCCGCGCCTGGACCGGCGCGGCCTGGGTCTACGGCCAGCCGGGCACGTGGGACGGCTTCTGGTTCCAGGTCACCGCTCGCGAGTACGCCGGACTGCTGCGGCCCAGCCTGGCGCCGGGCGTGCTGGCCGACGGCTTGCGGCATGCCGTGACCTCGCTGGCGGGCGACCTGACCTGGCCGCTGCTGGCGCTCGGGGCGGTGGGTTTGGTGGTGGGGGTGGTGGGGGTGGTGGGGGGCAAAGAACCTCACACTAACCCTCTCCAAGGGGGAGAGGGGATAGCGTAGTTGTCGAGAAAGCGGTCGGGGGGGCAGACGGACTCCCCTCTCCCTGTGGGAGAGGGGGCGGGGGTGAGGGTCTTAGACCGTCGAGGACTCGCCCTCTCGTTCGCGCTGCTCGTCGTGGTCAACGTCGGCTTCGCCAGCTTCTACCCGCGCGCCGTCTTCCTCTCGGCGACGCTGATGCCGGCCCTGTTGGGGCTGGCCGTGGGGGTAGGCCTGGCCGCCCAGGCGGTCGCCGCCCGGTGGCCGCGGTCGCTGCCTCTGGTGGCCGGCGGGCTGACCCTGGCAGCGCTGGCCTTGATCGGGACCAACGCCTCGTTCGTGCGCGGCCTGACCTACGACCCGTATGGCCGCCAGCGCATCGAGACCACCGCCCGCGCGGGCCTTCAGCCGCCCGACCCCATCCTGGTCGCCGCGTGGGGCCGCGACTTCTTCGCCCTGGCGTATGGGGAGCTTACCGGCGCGCTGCCGCCCCTGCGCGTGGTGGACCACCGCGCCAACATGGCCGAACTCGTCGAGAGCGGCCGCCCGGTCTATGTCGTCAGCCCAACGTTTTACACGTTGCCCCTGGACTGGTGGCAGAAGCGGCTGGGCCGCGCCCGCCTGACCTCCCTACCGGGGGAACTGGTGCGCGTCACCACTGAGCGGCTGCTGGGCGACGCCGACCTGCCGCCTGGCACGACCCCGGTGGTCATGGGGCCTATCACCCTGCGCGGCTGGCAGGCGACGCCACAGGACGGCGGACGCGCCTGGGCGTTGACCCTCTACTGGGTCGCCCCCGAACGCGTCCGCCAGGACTACAGCGTCTTTGTTCACCTGTCCGACCGCGACCAGATTGACGGCCCCGAGGCCATCATCGCCCAGGCCGACCGCGCCGCGCCGGTCTACGGCTGGTATCCCACCTCGCGCTGGTCGCGTGACGAAATCGTGCGCGACGACTACCTCATTGCGGTGCCGGCGGGCAAGACGGCGCGGCTGGTCGCCGTCGGGCTGTACTACCAGGACGGCCAGGGCGTCTTCCAGAACCTCGGCCAGGCCGACATCCCGCTACCCCGCCCGTAAGGGCCGAACCCTCAATGCGCGGTGACGCCGTTCTTGACCTTCGCCCCGTTCTTGGCCCCGCTCTTCCCCCGCCGCGTGTCAATGTCGTCGTCGTAGGTGAGCGCGTCGCGGCCCCGCTCGCCCGTGCGGATGCGAATCACCTCTTCGACCGGGTAGACAAAGATGATGCCGTCGCCGATGCCACCTGTGCGCGCCGCCTCGCTGATGGTCTCGATGGTCGGCTCAACGTTGTGGTCGCTGAGCACGATGTTGATCTGGACGCGCGGCAGCAGGTCCACATGGTACGTACCCTGGCGGCCCACCAACTCGATGCCGCCCTGCCGACCGTGCCCCCGCACCTCGACCACGTTCATGCCGACGATGCCAATCTTGCGCAGGGCCTCCTTGACATCGTTGAGCTTCTCTTCGCGGATAATAGCTTCAATTTTCTTGGTCATGCTAGACGCTCCTGGATGATTAGGCGTAGGCCTGTTCGCCGTGCTCGCTGATGTCCAGACCGACCTCTTCCGCGTTGGGCGACACGCGCAGGCCCCACACGGCGTTGAGGGCCTTGGTCAGGACAAAGGTGATGCCGAACGCGAACGCGATGGAGATGAGCAGGGCCAACGCCTGGACGCCGAACTGGGCGGGGTTGCCGTAGAACAGGCCGTTGGCGCCCGCGTCGTTGACCGCTTTAGTGGCGAACAGGCCCGTCGCCAGCGCGCCCCACGCCCCGCCCATACCGTGGCAGGCCCACACGTCGAGGGACTCGTCCAGGTTGCGGCGCTGGCGCAGGCGCATGGCGTAGTAGCTGATGGGCGCGGCGAGCGCGCCGATGAGGATGGCGCTCATGGGGGTGACGAAGCCAGCCGCCGGGGTGATGGCGACGAGGCCGACCACCGCGCCCGTCACGAAGCCCAGCACGCTCGGCTTGCCGTCCTGCCAGGTGAGGAACATCCAGACCAGGCCCGCGGCGGCGGCGGCGGTGTTGGTGTTGACCAGGGCGTAGACCGCCAGGCCGTTAGCGGCCAGGGCCGAGCCGCCGTTGAAGCCGAACCAGCCGACCCA
>CAZFUK010000161.1:0-9873 GCA_964522005.1 uncultured Anaerolineales bacterium
AGCGCATCGTCATAGGTCAGCGGGTAGCGGGGGAGGGAGACCCTAAAGGTCTTGAAGACCTTTAGGGTCTGTCAGACATGAGGCTACGAGGCGAGAGGCAACTCGACGGTGAAGGTGGAGCCTTGATGGGGCACGCTCTCGACGTGAATGCTGCCACCGTGGCCTTCGACAATCTGCCGTGTGATGTAGAGGCCCAGGCCGATGCCGCTGTAGGTCATGTCGGCCACGGCGCGCTCGAAGCGGTCGAAGATGTGCGGCAGGCGGTCGGGCGGAATGCCAATGCCCTGGTCGCGCACGACCAGCCGGGCGGCCGTGGACGTGGAGGTCAGGCTCACCTCGATGGGGCGCCCGGCGCCGTACTTGATGGCGTTGGACAGCAGGTTGACGGCCACCTGCTCCAGGCGGTTGGGGTCCCAGTGGCCCACGGCCGGCGCGGCCTGCACCCGCAGCACGCTGCCCTGCCCCGCCGCCTCCGGCCCGAAGCGTTCCACCACCGCCTCGACAATCTGGGCCAGGTCCGTCTGCTCGCGGCGCAACTCCAGCCCCTGCGCCGAGATGCGCGACACATCCAGCAGGTCGTTGACCAGGACGGCCAGCCGCTTGACTTGCTGCTCGCCGGTCTCCACGATTTTGGCGAGCCGCTCGGCGGGCAGGTGGCTCAGCGTGCCTCGCCGCGTGTGCATGAGCAGCAGTTGCATCTGCAACTGGAGCGAGGTGATGGGCGTCTTGAGTTCGTGGGACGCGATGGACAGGAACTCCTCGCGCACCTGGATCGCCTCCTGGGCCTGCTGGTAGAGGCGGGCGTTGTCAATGGCGAGGGCGGCGCGGTGGGCCAGTTCCCGCGCCAGGTCCAGGTCGTCGGCGTCGTAGTGGCGCGCCGACTCGGCCCAGACGAAGGCCAGCCCGCCAATGACCTCCCCTCGGATGACCAACGGCACGATGATATACGAGGTCGCGGGTAACTCGCGTACCATCGCCGTTTGCGCTTGCTCCAGGAAGGTCTGTTCCAGCGAGGCGCGCAGACCCCGCGAGACGTCGGCGACCAGGTCGGGTCGGCCCGTTCGCAGCACGCGGGCAATAGGCAAGGCGGACTGGAGGGTAAGGGGGTAGTCGCGCCAGCCCTCACGCAGCGCGGCCTCCTTGGCCGGGTCCACATGCGCGACGGCGACCTGACGGATGCGCTCGTCCTCCTCGATGAGGTAGACGGCGCAGTAGTCGGCAAACATGGGCAAGGCGAGACGGGCCACGCCCTGCAGCGTCGTCTCGTAGTCGAGCGAGGAGGACAAGACCGCGCTTGCCTCGGCCAGCAGGCGCTGGCGTTCCTCGGCCAGCTTGCGGTGGGTGATATCCGTGGAGGAGGCCGTAATGCCCACGATGTGGCCGTCATCGTCACGTAGAGGTTCAATCGCCAGGTCGAAGTAATTAGCCTGGGGTCCGCTGTGGATGAGCACTTCCTGCCGCACGCCGACGCCGCTGGTCATCACCTGTTGCTTGAGGGCGGTCAGGCTGGCGACCTCGTCAGGCCGTTCGAGAATGTCGGCGTCCGTCTTGCCCAGCACAGTCTCGACCTCGTAGCCCGCGCTCGGGTTGTAGATCCAGGTGTAGCGCAGGTCGCGGTCCTGATTGAACACCGTCACCGGCGAGCCGGCCAGGGCGGTGCGGAAGCGAATCTCGCTCAGGCGCAGCGCGACTTCGGCCTGCTCGCGCTCGGTGACGTCGGCGGTCATGCCCACCAGCCGCGTCATGCGGCCCGTCGGGTCAAAGAAGGCGTGGCCCGTCTCTTCCAGGGCGACGATACCCCCATCGGGGCGGACAACGCGGTAGGTCGTGTGATACGTGGGCTGCGCGGGGCTGAGGACTTGCAGCAGGCCGATGAACGTGCCGTGATCCTCGGGGTGGATGCGCGCGAAGTAGTCCGCGCCGGTGTCGCGGGTAGGTTCCTCGGTCAGCCCGAGAATGGGCCCGCACTCGGCGGAACGCAGGACCAGGTCGGTCTCCGGGCGCCACTCGAAGGCATACATGTGGGCCGCTTCGGCCGCCAGCCGCAGCCGCTCCTCACTATCGCGCAGGGCCTCTTCGACCTGGTGCCGCGTTGTGGTGTCAATGACGACGCCGCTGACGCGGACGGGATAGCGCGCCGCCCCCTCGCCCGCAAACTGCGTCCTACCCCGCGAGAGGACCCAGCGCACCGTACCGTCGGGTCGGACGATGCGGTGCTCGGCTTCGTATTCGCCAGCGCCACCTGGGTCATAGGACTGTAGGAGCGTCTCCAGGACGCGGTCGCGATCCAGCGGATGGATGAACAGGCCTACGCCCTCGAGGGGAACAGGTGCATCGAGGGGGAGACCGAAGATGGCCTTGAGTTCAGGCGACCAGAAGTTCTCGCCGCTGGTCAGGTCCAGCTCATACATCCCGAAGCCGGCCGCCTGCGCGGCGCGCTGGAGGCGCTCCTCACTCTGCCGCAGCGCCTCGCGCGCCGACCGCCGCTCGCTAATGTCCTCAATAATGGCAATGAAGTAGCTCGGCGCGCCGGCCGCATCGCGCACGAGTGAGCCGGTCAGGTTGACCCATACCATCGAGCCGTCGCGGCGCAGATAGCGCTTCTCCAGGGAGTAGGCAGCGATCTCGCCGGCCAGCAATTGTTGGACATAGGCCAGGTCTATGTCCAGGTCGGGCGGGTAGGTGATGTCCTGGAAGGTACGTTGGAGAAGCTCGTCGTGGGAGTAGCCGACGATGTCGCACAGCTTCTGGTTGACGCGCAGCCACTGGCCGTCCAGCCCGACGTGGGCGATGCCTACCGCCGCCTGCTCGAAGGTGGCGCGGAAGCGCGCCTCGCTCTCGCGCAGTTGACGGCTGGCCTGCAGCCGCTCGGTGATGTCTACCGCGGAGGGGATGAGGAATTGGACCCGCCCGTCGGGGTCGAAGAGGGGGACGAGCCGGAAGTCAATGGTGATGAAGTGGTCCTCGGCCAGGCGTACCACCACGTCGTAGCGAACCCGCTCGCCGCCGGCCGCCTGCTCGATGGCCGCGCGCAGTTGCGCCTGCACAGACGGCGAGTACGACCACCAGTAGGTGTCCTCGAAGGGCTTGCCCAGGACGTCCTCAGGCCGCAGGCCGGCCGCCGCCAGGGCCGTGTAGTTGGCCTCGACAAGCGTGCCGTCTGGGGTCAGGAGACCGACGAACACGTCCAGGCTATCCAGCACCTGGCGCAGGTACATCGTCAGTCCCTGGGGAATGGCGGAGGCCACAGGGGTGGAATGGGCGGAGGGGGAAACAGGCGACGTGGGCATACGACCTTCGACCTCCCGGGGTCGAACTGTGGCTTAAGTAAACAAGGCCACACTAAGCATAGTCCGGGCGCCCCATCCAGTCAAATCAACAGGCGGCTATTACGCGCCTAGACGAAACTCGCCGTCGTGGCGCCGGCCATCGCCACGGCCTGCGTCAGGCTCTCGCCTTTCGCTTCGGTAAAGCGCCCGCTCTCGCGCCAGAGCACCTGCCCCGCGTCGTCCACCAGCAGAGCGTAGATGGAGCGAGTACTGGGCAGGCCGAGCGCCTGGCAAAACGCCGCGCGGTCCAGGTAGAGGGTGATGGTGGCGGCGCGTGTGTTGGGGTCGGGGATACCCATGCGCATGCCGCTGTCAATGAACCACTGGCGGACGGGGTTCATGCGCCAGATGGTGGGCAACTCGTAATAGCGTACCCCTGGGTCAGCCGTCGCCAGTTGCTTGACCAGCGGAGTCCAGGTGTCCACATCGGCCTGGTGCTCCATCTCAAAGGCGACCAGCACTATGTTCAACCGGCCCTCAAAATCCTCCGGCAGCCGAAACCGCCGCCCCGCCAGATTACTCCCCTCGACACTTGGAAAACGCATACAACCTCCCCATGTATCTTCACACCATATTCATTAAGTAGTGTGGGTGGAGGGGGGCCAGCTTACGTTGATGGCACAAAAAACCTCCCGTTAGCCGAGAGCCAACGGGAGGTTTTCGACAGGGGGCTACTTGCTCGTTACTTCATGGTGATGAAGTCAGTGATGTTGACAAAGACGTTGTTCTTGGCCTGCTGGAAGTAGGCGGTCTTGACGCCCTGGTGCTCCGTCGCGCTGTAGGTGATGCTGGGCGCGACGCTGCCCTTCCAGTCCTGCATGCCCTCCAGCGCCTTGATGAACCCGTCGCGCGTCAGGTCCTTGCCCGCCCGCTTGAGGGCCTCGGTCGCCAACTGGCCCTGGGTGTAGCCGACCAGGCTGAAGCTGCCGATCTGCTCGTTGGCGGCGTACTTCTGCATAAAGGCCTGGTACTCCGCGATCTTGGGGTTGCTGGTGTCCTTGTAGTCGGGCAGCCAGGCGGCGATGATGAGACCCTCCGCGCCCGGCCCGGCCAACTGGAACAGCGACGGGTCGTTGATGACCGCCGAAGACAGGGTCTTGGGTTTAAAGCCGATCTTGGTCATCTCAGCGATGATGCTCGCGCCAGGCTTGGGCACGGCGTAGAGGATGACCGTGTCGGCGCCCGTGGTCTGGAGCTTGAGCGCCTGGGCGCTAAAGTTGGTGTCCGTCGGTTCATACGATACCAGAGTCGCTTCGGGCAGGTTGCGCTTCTTGAGTTCGGCGTTGATACCGTCCAGCCCCTCCTTGCCGAACTGGTCGTTCTGGTAGAAGACGGCGATCTTCTGGCTCTTGAGGGTATCCAGGGCGTACTGGGTCAGCAGCGTGGCCTCGGTGGTATAGTCCAACTGGAGGCCGAAGACGCCCTTCTTGAGCGGCTTGACCACCGCCGTCGAGCCGGTGTTGGGCGAGAGGTGGGGCACGTTGTTCTGGACCAGGTACTCTGTCACGGCCAGGTTG
This sequence comes from uncultured Anaerolineales bacterium, assembly GCA_964522005.1. GTDB lineage: Bacteria > Chloroflexota > Anaerolineae > Epilineales > JAHCIE01 > JAHCIE01. The sequence continues at coordinate 4,847 of CAZFUK010000161.1, forward strand.
TTGGCCGTGCCCAGCCCGCCGACGAGGGCGAAGACCTTGTCCTCCTCGACCAGCTTCTTGACCGCCGCGACGGTCTTGGCCGGTGCGTAGCTGTCGTTCTCGTAGATGAAGCGCACCTTGCGGCCGTTGACCCCGCCCTCCTCGTTGACCTTCTTGAAGTAGGCGGCGAGGGTGCGGTCAATGACGCCATACGCGCCGGCCGGGCCGTCCTGCGGCCCCCAACTGCCGATGACGATCTCGCTGTCGGTGACGCCGGGGCTGGCCGCCCCCGAGGTCGTCGTCTTGGCGGCTTCGGTCGGCTTGGGCGCGTCGGTGGGCTTCGCAGCCGCCGGGGCCTGGGTGGGCGCCTGGGTCGGGGCGGCGGCTGGGGCGGTGGTGGCAGCCGGTTTGGGGGCCTCGGTCGGCTTGGCCGCCGGGGCCTGGGTGGGCGCCTGGGACGGCGCGGCGGTCTGCGGCTGGCCGCCGCAGGCAGTCACGACTACGAGCAGTGCGAGCAGGGCCAACGCGAGCCATCGAACACGGGGGTGCCTGGACATCGGTGTCTCCTCCTGGGGTATGGGATTATGGGAAACGGAACAGGGACAAAAGGGGGAGGCCCCTTGTCGAACCGGAATCAGGCGCCGAGATAGGAGCGTTGGACCTCGGCGTTGGCGCGCAACTGGTCGGGAGTTCCCCCCAGCATCACGCGCCCTGTTTCGAGCACATAGCCGTAGTCCGCGATGGACAGGGCCATGTGGACGTTTTGCTCGACCAGCAGCACCGTCGCGCCCTGGGCACGCACCTCCTGAATCACGCGGAAGATTTCCTGGATGAGCAGGGGCGCGAGGCCCAGCGACGGCTCATCGAGCAACAGAAGTCGGGGGTGGGTCATCAGGGCGCGGCCAATGGCGAGCATCTGCTGCTCGCCGCCGCTGAGCGTGCCACCGTGTTGGAGGGCGCGCTCGCGCAGGCGGGGGAACAGGGCGAAGACGCGCTGCATGTCCTGCTCAATGCCGGACCGGTCGCGCCGTGTGTACGCGCCCAGCCGCAGGTTCTCGCGGACCGTCAGGTCGGGAAAAATCTGGCGGCCTTCCGGTACATGGGCGATGCCCGCCCGCACCAGCCCCTCCGCGCTCATCCGCTCGACCCGCTGCCCGGCGTACTCCACCACGCCCTGCGTCGGCCGCAGCAAGCCGGAGACAACGCGCAGCGTCGTCGTCTTGCCCGCGCCGTTGGCGCCGAGCAGGGCCACGATGCTGCCCTCGGCCGCCTCCAGGCTCACGTCCTTGAGCGCGCGGATGCGGCCATAGTGGGCTTCAACATTCTCAACGTGTAGGAGGGGCGGCATCACACCTTCTCTCCGAGATATGCCTCAATCACCGCCGGGTTGCTGCGCACCTCGGCGGGCGCGCCCTCCGCGATCTTGCGGCCAAAGTCCAGCACGACGATGCGCCCGCACAGCCCCATGACCACCGACATATCGTGCTCGACCAGCAGAATGCTTAAGCCGAACTGGCGGTGCAGGCCGCGAATCACTTCAGTCAACTCGGCCGTCTCCTGGGTGTCCGCGCCGGCGGCCGGCTCGTCCAGCAGGAGCAGGCGCGGCTTCGAGACCAGGGCGCGGGCCAGTTCGACGCGCTTCTGGACGCCGAAGGGCAGCCCGCCCACCGGCCGGTCGCGGTAGGCGGTCAGGTCGAGCAGGGCCAGGACCTCGTCGGCCCAGGCGACGGCCTCGGCCTCGCGGCGGCGCGCCCCTGGCAGCCGCAGCCCATCGCCCAGCAGACCGCCGCGCTGCGTCGCGTGCTGGCCGACGAGCAGGTTCTGGAGCGTGGTCATGCTGCGGCACAGTTCGACGTTCTGAAACGTGCGCGCGATGCCCCGCTGGACCACCTGGTAGGACGGAATGCGCGTCATCGGCCGGCCGTCGAAGAGAATCTCGCCCGCCACGGGCGTGTAGAAGCGGCTGATGCAGTTGAACACGGTCGTCTTGCCCGCGCCATTGGGGCCAATCAGGCCCATAATCTCGCCGGGGTAGACGGCCAGGTCCAGGTCGAGGACGGCGACCAGCCCGCCAAAGCGCATGGTCAGGCCGCGCAGTTCCAGCAGCGGGTCGCGCGCCGCGCTCATACGGCCTCCTGCGGGCGGGAGGCGGGTTCGGGCGGTGCGGGAACGCGGCGGCGGGGCACCTCCCAGGCGCCCGCCAGCCCGCGTGGGAAGAACAGGATGGTCAGGATGAGCACCGCGCCGAAAACCACGATGAACAGGTTCTTGAAGTCTTTGAGTACGGGCAGGCGAGCGAAAACTTCGGGGAGCGCGGTCAGGAACAGCGCGCCGACGATGGAACCGGAGATCGAGCCGAGACCGCCCACGACAATCATGGTCAGGAACTCGACGGACAGGATGACGGTGAAGCTCTCCGGGCTGATGAAGCGGATGAGGTGGGCGTAGAGGCTGCCGGCGATGCCGGCGTAGAAGGCGCTGAGCGCGAAGACCGTTGTTTTGTAGCGCGTCAGGTTGACGCCCATCGCCTGCGCCGCGATTTCACTGTCGCGGATGCTGATGAAGGCGCGGCCGGTGTGGCTCTGCACGACATTACGGGCAAAGAGGGTCAGGGCAACGATGACCACGAGGACCAGGTAGTAGTAACTCGTCTCACTCCGCAGCTCCAGACCCAGGACCGAGGCAGGCGGCAGGTCGCGCAGCCCGCCCGCGCCGCCCGTCAACTCGCCGCGCCACAGCACAAGCTGCGGGATGGACAGGCCGAAGCCGAGCGTGACCAGGGCCAGGTAGGGGCCGCTCAGGCGCAGGGCGGGCAGACCGAGCAGGAAGCCGACGCCCGCCGTGAGCAGACCGGCCGCCGGCAGGGCCAGGAGGAACGGCCAGCCGAAGCGCTGGGTCAGCACGGCGGACGCATAGGCGCCGATGGCGAGGAAGCCGGCGTGGCCGAGGGAGAACTGCCCGGCGTAGCCGATGAGCAGGTTCAGCCCGAGGGCGACGATGGCGTAGATCAGCGCCAGGCAGACCAGGTAGAGGACGTAGCCGACGGGCACGCCGGGCAGCAGGGCCAGCAGCGGCGGCAGCAGGGCGGCGACCAGGGCCAGGATGAGGGGTTGGGGAATCGAGAATCGGGATGGACGCGCGCGGGACCTCTCCCCCGTCCCCTCCCCTGGTAGGGGAGGGGAGTCACGCCGGGACGAGGTTCCCTCGCTCGTCCCCTGTCCCGGTAAGGCAGGGGAGTTGGGTAGGGATGAGGTTCCCTCGCCCGTTCCCTCCCCTGGTAAAGGAGGGGAGACGGGTAGGGGCGACGTTCCCTCGCCCGTCCCTCCCCCTTCCCTGGTAGGGAAGGGGGCCGGGGGGTTAGGTCTAAGCTTGGTCATAGCTAAACCTTCTTGATCTCGCGGCGGCCGAGCAGCCCGGCCGGCCGGATGACCAGGACGATGACGAGCAGGCTAAAGGCGATGGTCGTGCGCAGTTCGGGAGCCTGGAAGCCGGCGACGCTGTCAATGATGCCCAGCAGCAGGCCGCCCACCACCGCGCCCGGCAGGCTGGTAATGCCGCCGAGGACCGCGCCGGCGTAGGCCTTGATGGCGACGTCGCCCATCATGTTGGGGAACAGCGAGTTGGTGGGCGCGATGAGCATGCCCGTGACCGCGCCAAGGGCCGCGCCGACGCCCCAGCCGAGGGCGTTGATACGGTCCACGGGGATGCCCATCAGCCGGGCGGCGAGGCGGTTCTGGGCGACGGCGCGCATGGCGATACCGACGAGGCTGAAGCGGAAGAAGGCGAACAGCAGCAGCATCAAGACGAGGGTAACACCCAGGATGACCGCGCTGAGTTGGGTCAGGACGAGGTTCTGGGTGGGCGAGACCCTGAACAGGAAGGGCGGGCCGGTCACGGGGTCGGGGAAGGGCCGCACCTCGTAACCCCAGACAAAGCCCGCCGTCCCGACAAGGACGAGCGCCAGCCCAATGGTGACGATGATGGAGTTGAGGACCGAGCCTTGCTGGGCGCGGCGCATCAGGACCCGCTCGACCAGCGCCCCCAGCGCCAGGGCGAAGACCAGGGTGAGGACGAAGGCGACCGGGAAGGGTAGCTTGAGCCGGTCCAGCAGGGTAAAGGCGATAAACGCGCTGAACATCGCCATCTCGCCCTGACCGAAGGTGAGCACGTCCGTCGTCTTGTAGATGAGGACGATGCCAAACGCCGTCAGGGCGTACAGGCTGCCCAGCGCGATGCCGTTGATGAGCAACTGCCCCCAGGGGAGCGTGGTGAGCCAGGCCATCGGCGCCCTCCAGGCGACGGACGACGGACGACCGAGGACGGAAGCAGGACAGTCTTTTGGCCTCCGTCCTCCGTCGTTAGTTTACCCTCTTCTCCATGCCCACCCATTCGCGCTCGCGCAGGCGGAACTTCTGAATCTTGCCCGTCGAGGTCTTGGGCAGGTCGCCAAACTCGATGCTCTTCGGTACTTTGAAGCGGGCGATGCGCTCGCGGCAGAAGGCGAGAATCTCCTCCGCGCTAGCCTGCGACCCCGGCTTGAGCGTCACAAACGCTTTAGGCACCTCGCCCCACTGGGCGTCCGGCACGGCGATGACGGCCACTTCCATGACCGCCGGGTGCTGGCACAGGGTCTGTTCCACCTCGATGGTCGAGATGTTCTCGCCGCCGCTGATGATGATGTCCTTCTTGCGGTCGCGCAACTCGATGTAGCCGTCGGGGTGCATCACGCCCAGGTCGCCGCTGTGGAACCAGCCACCCGCGAACGCCCGCGCCGTCGCCTCGGGGTCTTTGAAGTAGCCCTTCATCAGGTTGTTGCCGCGCATGATGACCTCGCCCAGCGTCTGGCCGTCGGCGGGCACATCGTTCATCTGGTCGTCCACGATGCGCAGGTCCACCGCGTGGACGTAGGCCACTCCCTGCCGCGCTTTGAGCCGCGCCCGCTGCGCCGGCTCCAGGCTGTCCCACTGGCCTTGCCACTCGCAGACCGTGTGCGGGCCATAGGTCTCGGTCAGGCCGTAGACGTGGGTGATCTGCGCCCCCAGTTCCTC
>CAZFUK010000162.1:0-9346 GCA_964522005.1 uncultured Anaerolineales bacterium
CTCCAGGGCAAGACGATGGGTGAGGTGGCGGCGCAGGCCGTCGAAGACGCCATCCTGGCCGAAGGACCGGACACGGTGGCGGCGTTCATCGGCGAACCCATCATGGGCGCGGGCGGCGTTATCGTTCCGCCCGATGACTACTGGCCCCGCGTGCGCCAGATTTGCGACAAGTATGACGTGCTGCTCATCGCCGACGAGATCATCACCGGCTTTGGCCGCACCGGCCAGATGTGGGGCCTGGCGAACTGGGGCGTTCAGCCCGACATGATGACCATCGCCAAGGGTATCACCAGCGGCTACCTGCCGTTGGGCGGCGTCATGCTGTCCGACAAGATTCGCGACCTGCTGCACGGCCTGCCCAAGCCGGGCGCGTGGATGCACGCCGCGACCTACTCGGCGCACCCGACGTGCTGCGCCGTCGCCCTCAAGAACCTGGACATCATCGAGCAGGAAGGGCTGGTCGAGCGGGCGCGGGTCATGGGCGAGCGGCTCCAGGCCGGTGTGCGTCAGTTGGCCGAGCACCCGCTGGTCGGCGAGGCGCGCGGCATGGGTATGGTGGCGGCCCTCGAACTGGTCAAGAACCGCGAGACGAAGGAACCCCACAAGGCCGAGGGCTTCCTGGCCGGCCGGGTGCGCGACATCGCCCAGCGCCACGGGCTGATTCTGCGCGCCGTGCGCGATATCCTGTGCATCGCCCCGCCGCTGGTCATCACGGAGGCCGAGTTGGACGAGTTGCTCAGTATCCTCGGCCACGCGCTCGACCAGGTGGCCCAGGAAGTGCTAACTCCGGTAGCATAGGAGTAGGAGTAGCTGTGCAAGCTGTCAATGTCAAGGAAGAGGCCCGCCGCCTGGTGGATGAGTTGCCGCAAGATGCAACCTGGGAAGACCTGATGTACCGGATTTACGTGCGTCAGGCAATCGAAGCCGGTCTGGAAGATAGCGAGGCAGGACGCATCCAGGATGTAAAGGCTGTCCGGGCCCGGTTTGGATTGCCGGCGTGAAGGTCTTCTGGACCATTACCGCTGTCGCCCATCTCCAGGCGATTCACGACTATGTCGCGCAGAACTCTCCCACCTACGCGCAGCAGTTGGTGGATCGGCTGACGCGACGCTCGGAGCAGATAGCGACCTTTCCAGAGTCGGGCCGTGTCGTGCCCGAGTATGAAGCTAACGACATTCGCGAAGTGATTGAGCGGCGGTATCGTATCATCTATCGTATCAAGGCGGACCAGGTAGATATTCTAGCCGTACTCCATGGCGCTCAGCATCTACCCCCTAAGCCGTGATGAAGTCTATCTTTTGGAGGGAAAGTGCAACGTATCCCAGAGAAGTATCTCGACCTGTTTCAGAAGCGGTCGTTTGCCCACTTTGCCACGGTGATGCCCGACGGCACCCCGCAGGTGACGCCGGTGTGGGTGGACTATGACGGTGAGTACGTCCTGGTCAACACGGCCAAGGGCCGCCAGAAGGCCCGCAACGTCGAACGCGACGCCAAGGTCGCCCTGGACATCCTTGATCCGGACGACCCGTATCGCTGGCTAGCAGTGCGCGGCCAGGTGGCCGAGGTGACGGAGGAAGGAGCGGACGACCATATTGACAAGCTCGCTCAGCGGTACAGAGGGGTAGCCAAGTACCCCTTCCGCCGCCCGGACGAGCAGCGCATCATCATCAAGATCGCCCCGTCGCGCGTTACCCACAGCAGCCGTGACTGAGTCAAGGTAGTCTACCAGGCTGGGGCCTGACCGTCCCAGCCTGAGTTCTCCTCCCACCCCCGCCGCGAGGTGCGTATGCCCTCCCCAGATGAACTGTATGAGCGCATCAGTGCCCGCCTGGTCCACTATCCCCTGGTCACGCGCCGCAAGATATTCGGCGTTCCCTCCGTGTTTGTCAACGGCAACTCTTTCCTGGCCTATCACCAGGGCGAGATGGCCTTTAAGCTCCGTGGCGAGGACCATGCCCGCGCTCTGGCCGTCCCCGGCGCCCAACCGTGGGATCCCTCTGGGCGAGGGCGCCCCATGCGCGAGTGGGTCCACCTGCCGGTGAGCCAAGCTGCCCACTGGGACGAGTTCGCCGACCTGGCCTACGAGTACGTTGCTACGTTACCGCCGAAGTAGGAGTTCACATTGAGGAAGTCGAGATGCATAATGAATTCACGGCCATTATCGAACGCGATGGGGAGTGGTTTATTGCCTACTGCCCCGAAATTTCAGGCGCTAACGGTCAGGGCAAGACGCTGGAGGCGTGCAAGCAGAGTCTGGCAGACGCGATTGCCCTGATTCTCGAAGACAGTGGAGGGGAGACACTATGACGGACTTGAAGTCCCGCTTCGAAACCGCCGCCCAGGAAGCGCAGAAGCTCGCCAAGCGGCCCGACAACAACACCATGCTCCAGTTGTACGCCCTGTACAAGCAGGCCACGGCCGGCGATGTCAGCGGTAAGCGGCCGGGGTTCACCGACTTCGTCGGCCAGGCCAAGCACGACGCCTGGGCCAAGGTGAAGGGCACCTCCAAAGACGCGGCCATGCAGCAGTACGTGGCCCTGGTCGAGCGGCTCAAGCAGGCGAAGTAGCGCCGTATGGCTGACCGACCCATACTCCAGACTGAACGCCTGACCCTGCGCCCGTTTACACCGGCCGACGCGCCTGAAGTGCAGCGGCTGGCCAGCGCCTGGGAAATCGCCTCGCCGACGCTCAACATCCCGCACCCCTACCCCGACGGCGCGGCGGAAGAGTGGATCGCGACGCATCAGCCGCGCTTCGAGGCCGGCGAGTTGGCGAACTTCGCCATCACGCGGCGCTCGGACGGCCAACTTCTCGGAGCCATTGGCCTGCATCTGAACGCGCGCCACCATCATGCCGAGATGGGCTACTGGCTGGGCGTGCCCTACTGGGGCCAGGGCTACACCACCGAGGCGGCGCGGGTGGTCCTGCGCTACGCCTTCGAGACCCTCAAGCTCAACCGCGTCTACGCCGCGCATCTGACGCGCAATCCGGCGTCGGGACGGGTGATGCAGAAGATGGGCATGCAGTTTGAGGGGGTTCTACGCCAGCACGTCTACCACTGGGACAAGTACGAAGACCTGGCGCACTACGGCATCACCCGCGACGACTACGAGGCCCAGGGCGGGGCATGACCGAGGCTCTGGCGCTTGACGGCTCGTATGGCGAGGGTGGCGGGCAGGTCCTCCGCACGTCGTTGACCCTGTCGGCTCTCCTGAACCGCCCGGTCCACCTGCGCCAGATTCGCGGCGGGCGGCCCAAGCCCGGCCTCGCCCCGCAACACCTGACGACAGTGCTGGCGGTCGCCAAAGTCTGCGACGCCGAGGTACAGGGCGCTCGTCTCGGCTCGACCGACCTGTGGTTCGCGCCGCGCCGCTTGCCCCAGGGCGGGACGTACACCTTCGATGTGACCCGGGCGGCGCAGGGCGGCAGCGCCGGCGCGGTCACGCTCATCTGGCAGACGCTGCTCCTCCCGCTGGCCTACGCGGCCAGCCCCAGCCACCTGACGCTCAAGGGCGGCACCCATGTACCCTGGAGTCCGCCCTACGACTACCTGGCGGGCGTCTTCCTGCCGACTGTGCGCCGCCTGGGCCTGACCGCCTCACTGACCCTCGACGCCTGGGGCTTCTATCCGGTCGGTGGCGGGGTCATGCAGTCTGAGATCAGCCCACTGGTTGCCGATAATCACCCCTCCCCTGAGATGAGAGGGGAGCAGGGCGCGGGCGAGGGTACCTCGCCCCTACCTCCCCTCTCCTTGACCGAACGCGGCGCCCTCAAGCGCGTCACGGGCGCGGCTGTCGCCTGCAACCTGCCGGCCGACATCGCCCAGCGCATCGCCAACCGCGCGGTCAACGTCCTGCGCGGGCGGAAGCTGGCGGTGGAGGTCGCGCCGCGCCGCGTAGGCGGGCCGGGCATGGGCGCGGGCCTGTTCCTCGTGGCGGAGTACGAGCACGCCCTGGCCGGGTTCTCGGCATTGGGCGCGAAGGGCAAGCCGTCGGACCAGGTGGCCGACGAAGCCTGTCAGGCCCTGCTGGCCCACCACGCGACCGAGGCGGCGACCGACCCGCACCTGGCCGACCAACTCCTGCTGCCCCTGGCCTTGGCGGCCGGCCGCTCCGAGTTGACAACCAGCGAGGTGACAGGCCACCTGCTGACCAACGCCTATATCATTCAGCAGTTCTTGCCGGTGTCCATTGCGATTAGTGGACGGGAGGGGCAGCCGGGGCACGTAACGCTTGGGTAACACTCTAAGGGCGCAGTTACCGCGTCCAGGGCAGGGGACGACTGGGACACGGACGAACACAGACGAACACAGAGTTTAGTATGATCTGTGTTTGTCCGTGTTCGTCCGTGTCCTATTATGCCCCATTTAGACGGTGGAGACGCGGGCGCGGCGCTGGAGCAGGTACTCGTAGCCGAAGACGACGGCGAACAGGAGCAGGCCGACGACGTCGAGGTTGGTCGAGGGGTAGACCAGGAGCAGGCCGGACACGACCAGCGCCAGCCGTTCGGGCCAGGTGCAGCGCCGCAGCAGCCAGCCGCCCACGCCGCTGGTCAGGGCGATGATGCCGACGACCGCCGTGATGGTGCCGAAGACGTTGACCTCCCACGAGCCCTGGAGCAGCAGCCCGACGCCCTGGGGCGTCAGGGTGAACATAAACGGCACGATGAAGGCGGGCAGGGTGTACTTCCAGGCCATCATCATCGTCTTGTACGGGTTGCCGCCCGTGATGGCGGCGGCGGCGAACGGCGACAGGCCGACCGGCGGCGAGACTTCGGACAGCAGGGCGTAGTAGAACACGAACATGTGGGCCGCGTAGTCGGGCACGCCCAGCTTGATGAGGGCGGGCGCGGCCAGCACGGCGGCGATGATATAAGAGGCCGTGATGGGTAGGGCCAGGCCCAGAATCCAGACGGCCAGCGCGGTAAAGACCAGGGCCAGGAACAGGTTCTCGCCCGCCGCGCCGATGATGATACCCGACAGCTTCAGGCCGAGGCCCGTCAGCGTAAACGAGCCAATGATGAGGCCGGCCGCCGCGCACGTGGCGGCCACCGAGAGGACCTGCTTGGAGCCGGCTTCGAGGGCGCGGAACAGGCGGGCGGGCGTCAGCCGCGTCTCGGTCCGCAGGTAGCTCAGGGCAAAGGCAATCACACTGGCCCAGAACACGGCCAGAATCGCGGTAAAGCCCCACAGCATGAAAATGACAATCGTAAACAGCGACGTCAGGTGGTAGCCGTACTTGCGCAGCAGTTCGCGGATAGGCGGCGTCTCGATCTGGACCTCGCGGATGCCGAACTTGTGGGCGTCCAGCTCGATCATCAGGAAGATCGAGATGTAGTAGAGCAGCGTCGGCACCAGCGACATGGCGATGACCTGGAGATAGCTGATCTTCAGGAACTCGGCGATGATGAACGACGCCGCGCCCAGCACCGGCGGCGACAGCACCGCGCCGATGCCGCCCGCCGAGAGCAGCCCGCCCGCCGCCTCCTTGTCGTAGCCCGCTTTGCGCAGCATGGGGTAGGCGATGGAGCCGAGGGTGACGGTGGTGGCGACGCCGCTGCCTGACGGCCCACCCAGCAGGAACGAGGCGAAGGTCACGGTGCGGCCGGCGCCCGTGCGCTGGCGGCCGAGGGCGGCGAACGAGAAGTCCACGAAGAACTTGCCCGCGCCGGAGTAGTCCAGGATGGCGCCGTAGATGGTGAACAGGATGATGAACGAGGACGATACGTCGAGGGGCGTGCTGAAGATGCCTTCGAGGGTCATGTACATGTGCCCGACGAGGCGGTCCAGGCTGTAGCCTCGGTGGCCGAAGGTGTTGAGCAGGTCGTAGAAGCGGTTGAACAGGTCAATCAGCCAGGGCGCGCCGCTGCCGTCCACGGCGTTTCCCACCCGGTCCAGCAGCGGGTCAAAGGAGGCGACGCCGCGCGGGCCGAGCAGGGTGTAGACCAGGAAGAGGACGACGAGCAGCGCCAGGTGCCAGCCCACCGAGCGCCGCACCGCTTCCAGGATGAGCAGGATGAGCAGCCCGCCAAACAGGACATCAGTGGGCAGCGGCAGGGCCGAGCGGTAGATGAACCGGTCGAAGTCGAGGAACATGTAGACGATGGTCGCCACAGTTACCACGGCCAGGATCACGTCGGTGATGCCCAGCCGGTGGCGCCAGTCCTGGACGGCCCGCGCCGGGTAGAGCAGGAAGACCAGGACAAGGGCGAGCATGAGGTGGACGCCGCGCAGGGTCTGGGCCGGGACGGTCGCCAGCGCGCTGTAGAGGGCGAAGCCGGACATGGCGACGGCGACGAGGGAGATCGTTAACCCAATCGGGCCTTTGAGGGTGCGTGTCGCGCCCTCAAACTGCTCGATGAGTTCTTCCGCCTGCTCCTGGCTGATGACAGGCTCGGTCCCTTCGACGACCACGGGCTGGTCCGAAGGTTGAACAGCATCGGCTGCGCTCATAGGCATCTCCCTAGGCATCCAAGCGGCCTGCGGACAGAGAGCGTACACTCGACAGAATGAACAGAATTTGCATAATTTACATAACTGTTTATTCTGATTATTCTGTAAATCCTGTCAAAACTACCTCGTGCGAGGCTAGCGGCAGGCTAACAGGCGGGGGGCGCGGCGGGCGTGGACGGTGAGCGTCCCTTCGGGGGCAAGCGTGGCGAGCGGGATCTCCTGCCCGCCGACCCGCAGCCGTTGCCGGCCTTGCTCTGTCAGGGCGACCCGCAGAGCGGTGTAGCTGAGACCCGGATGGCCCGTCGCCTGCCCCTGGGCGTCTACGGTGTAGTCCACAATCCCATAGTAGTCCAGGACGATGGGCGCGCTGTCTACCCGGTTCACGCGAATCGTCTCGCCCTCAACCGACCAATACTCGGCCACGGGCACGCGGTAGATCGAGTTCATCGAGAGATAGACGACACGTTCGCCCGGCGCCAGGACCGCGCACCACCGCCGCACCCCCGCCACCGTCCCTACCTCTAGCGTCTGCACCGGCCACAGCGCGGCTCCTAGCAGGACGAGTGCAAGCGCCCCTAGGCTAAACCACCGCCACCGCCTCTTCATCCAGAATGTATTCCCAAAAAGACGATAGCTTACGCATCACGCCTCCCACTTCCACGCAACCTACTTCACCGTAATCCCCTTCTCCGCGTAGAACTTCACCGCGCCCGGGTGGAACGGCACGGGCGAGCCGACCGTCGCCTGGGGCAGGCCGAAGCGCCGCGCCTCGGCGTGGATGGCCGCCACGTCCGCCTGCTTGTCCACCATCATCTTGAGGATGTCGTAGGCCATCTGAGCGTCGAAGTTCTCGTTGACGGCCAGGATGTTTGCCGTCCCGGCCACATCCACGTCGCTGTCCTGTCCCTGGTACGTGCCCTTGGGGATGGTCAGCTTGACATAGAACGGGCCGTACTTGTCGTTCATCTTGGCGATGGCGTCGCCGCTGGAGATGAAGCGAATCTTCTGGTTGGGCGTCGCCGCCAGGTCGAGGACGGCCGCCGTGGGCAGGCCGCCATCCCAGAAGAAGGCGTCCAGCTTGCGGTCCTTCATGGCCGCCGCCGACTCAGCCACGCCGAGCCGCTCGCGCTGGATGTCGGTGTCGGGGTTCAGGCCGGCCGCTTCCAGGACGCGGTTGCCCTTGATCTCCGTGCCGCTGCCCGCCGCGCCCATGCTGACGCGCTTGCCCTTCAGGTCGGCCACCGTCTTAATACCCGACTCCTCAGTCGCGATGATGTGCATGTAGTTGGAGTAGAGGACGGCCAGGGCGCGCACCGGCACCTTGCCCGAGTCCTTGAAGGGGCCGCGCCCCTCGAAGGCGTCGTAGACCGTGTCGGCCAGGGCGAAGGCGAGGTCGGCGCGGCCCGCCTGAATCAGCTTCATGTTGTCCACCGACGCCGGCGTCACCTCGGCCGCCGCGTCCACGTTCGGGATGTTCTTGCTAATCAACTGGGCCAGCCCACCCCCATACGGGTAGTACACGCCACCCGTGCCGCCCGTGGCGATGGACAGGCGGGTCTTGCCGCGAGTCGTCGTCTTGGCGACTTCCGTCACCTTCGCGGCGACGGTGGGGGCAACGGCGGCTACGGTAGGCGCGATGGCCGTCGCGGCGGCGGCCACGGTTGGGGCAGCGGCGGCGACCGTGGGGGCAACACCGGCGACCGTAGTGGCGGCGGCCGCCAGGGTGGGGACGACGGCGGCGACGGTAGGAGCAGACGGAGCGGCCGTCTGCCCGCCACAGGCCATAGCGACCAGGGCCAAGGCCAGGAGGGACAGGGGAAGCAGGAATCGGCGCATAGGGTTTCTCCTCCAGAGAAGTCCCATGAACATGGGGGCGAGTAGACCTGACAGGTGTTGCGAAGCCCCCGAAGGGGGAAAACCTGTCATGTCTGCGGGCGACCACTTGGCGTGAGAGTATAACACTGGGCGAATGCCCTGTCAAAGCGGCCTCCGGCTTTGTGCATTTGCACAACGGGCGTGAAGACGCGGCAGAGCTTCTTCTGGCAAATGCCTGATGAAGGCGAGGCCGGAAAACGGTATGATAGGGGTGTACGCCCCGTATGCGCTGTGGGCTATCCCTGCCTCCAGGGCGGGCGTAGGAGAAGGAGTGGAGACATGCAACAAGGGGCAGTTTTCCTCGACCGCGATGGGACACTCGTTCATCCCCGTCATTATCCGTCCCGTCCCGAGGAACTGATTCTGTATGACGGCATCGGAACGGGGCTGCGCCGGCTTCAGGCGGCCGGGTTTAAGCTCATTGTCATCACCAACCAGTCCGGCCTGGCGCGCGGCCTGTTCACGACTGACGACCTGGACCGCATGCACGACTACCTGACCGACTGCCTCGCCCAGTTGGGCGTCCGCGTGGACGGCGTGTACTACTGCCCCCACCACCCCGAGGGCGTCGTGCCGTCGCTGGCCGTGGAGTGCGGCTGCCGCAAGCCCCAGCCTGGCATGCTCGTCCAGGCGGCCCACGACCTCCACATTGACCTGGCGCGCTCGTGGTTCGTCGGGGACATCCTGGACGACGTGGAGGCCGGCAGCCGGGCTGGCTGCCGGACGGTGCTGGTGGACATTGGCACCGAGTCGCTGCCGGACCGCCCGCTACGCACGCCAACCTATGTAGCGCGCGACACCGCCCACGCGCTGGACATCATCGCCGCCGCCGAGTACCTGGCGCCCGCGCCCGACCTGGACTACCGCCCGGCGCGCTGGGGCAGCCCGGCCACCGTACCGGCGCTGGCTGAGAACCTACCCCCCTTCCTTGAAGGTGAGGAGGGTAGGGGCGAGGTAACCTCGCCCCTACAACTCCCCTCTCCTCTCAGGGGAGGGGCCGGGGGAGGGGTGCGCCTCACG
>CAZFUK010000162.1:9356-9864 GCA_964522005.1 uncultured Anaerolineales bacterium
CCCCCCCGCCCCGGGCGGGGGGGGGGGGGGGGGGGGCGCGCGCCGCGTCTCACGGGAGCCGCCGTATGAGCCTGCCTCCCATTCCTGACGCCTGGCGCGCGGCGCGCCGCATCCTCGCCGTCCGCCTGGACAACCTGGGCGATGTGCTGGTCACCTCGCCCGCCGTTCGCGCTATCAAGGAGTCGCTGCCTGACGCTCACCTGACCCTGCTCGCCAGCCCGGTCGGCGCGCAGGGCGGCCGCCTCAACCCCTACGTGGACGATGTCATCGTCTATGAGGCGCCCTGGATGGACCCGTGGCAGACGCTGCCCCAGGACAGCGGCCGCGAGCAAGCGATCATTGCCCGACTGAAGGCCGAGAAGTTCGACGCCGCGGTCATCTTTACCTCGTTCCGTCAGAGTTCGCTGCCCTCGGCCTACCTGTGCTACCTGGCCGACATCCCGCTGCGCGCCGCCGCTTCGATTGACGGCCCAGGCTCGCTGTTGACCACGCGCCACAAGCACCCGGA
>CAZFUK010000163.1:0-9845 GCA_964522005.1 uncultured Anaerolineales bacterium
CCCCCCCCGGGTCCGGGGGGGGGGGGGGGGGGGGGGGGGGGGGGGGGGGGGGGGGCGGGGCTGGTGGGCCTTGAGGGCCTGGACGGTCGAGAAGTACAGACACAGATCGGGCTGGCTAACACTGCCGTGCATGATCAGAACCTCCTGTAGACGATGGGGACGTTTGTTTCTGCCCCCATTATCGCCTAAACAGGCGGCGGTGTCTGTCGTGAAAACCGACTAGTCGGGGCGCGGGCGACCGACTATTTTGGGCACGGCGACCGAATCCCCGACCGAATCTTGCGACATAATTGACAGGATTAACATGATTACTCTTGTGCTTGTGTCAGGTAAGGGCCAAATCATGTTAATCCTGTCAATCATGTCCAAAACTCTTGGGGGCGGGGGCAAGGCCACGGTCCACGGCCCAGGCGGCAATCTGGGCGCGGGAGGTGAAGCCGAGGCGGGTGAGGATGCGGGTGATGTTGGCCTCGACGGCCCGCACGCCGATGACCAACTGCTCGGCGATGGCGCGGTTGGACAGTCCCTGCGCCACCAGGGCTGCTACCTCGCGCTCGCGCGGCGTCAGTCCGCCCCAGTCGGGGGTGGAGGTGGGTAGTGGCGGGGCGGGTAGGGCGGGTTCGGGTGTGCTAGACAGGGCGTAGGCGATGGCCGCGTCGAGGTCGAGGGCTTCTCCCTGCGCCCAGGCGCGCTCAAAGGCCGCCGTGTCGAGGAGGGTGCGGGCCAGCGCCAGGTCGCGGTCGTAGGGAATCTGGTCAAAGGGCGGCATCTCGATGCTTCGGCGGGCGCGGAGACTGGCCGCCGCGCTGAACAGGGCGGCCGCCCGCGCGCCCTGGCCCTGGACGGCCGCCAGGCCCGCCAGGCGTTCCAGCGTATAGGGTAAGCCGCTGACCTCGCCCATCTGGTGGAAGACCGTCAGGCTTTCCCCCAACAACTGGTGGGCGCGGGGGTAGTCGCCTTCGTGGCGGGCGACGATACCCAGGAAGTTGAGGGTTGCCGCCGCCGCGTAGCGGTCGCCCAGCGCCCGGCATAGCTCGATCGCGCGTTCGAGTCGCCCTCGCGCCATCTCGTACAGCCCCTCGTCAAAGTCTACCCAGGCCAGTGTGAGCAGGGCGGCCGCCTTGGCCCACGTCGCCCCCAACGCCTCGGCCAGCCGCCATTGTTCCTCGTGGATCTGACGCGCCCGCGCCAGGTCGCCCCGGTGGCGGGCGATTTCCCCCAACCCGACCAGCATCCCGATTTCCGTCACCCGGCTGCCTAACTCCCGCGCGAGAGCGGCCCCTTCCTGAAACAGGCTTTCCGCCCGCTCATACTCCCCGTGAAAGCGCAGCATCTCGGCCAGGCCCTGGAGCGTCACCAGCATACCGCGCTTGTCGTCCAGGCTCCGCCAGTGGGCCAGGCTGCGCTCCATCAGGCGCACCGCCTGCGTACGGTGGCCGCGCCCGTAGACTTCCCAGGCGCGGTTGGCGAGCGAGGCGGCTTCACCCAGGCGGTGCCCCAACTCCGAGGCCAGCGTCGCGCTCTCGTCGTTCAGCGCCGCCGCCTGGCCGATGTCGCCCTCCAGCCGCGCCAGGCTCACCGCTGTGACGAGAGCGCGTGTCATGCCCCAGCGGTCGCGCGCCTCTCGAAACAGCGCCAGCGCCTCATCCACCAGCGTGCGGCCGCGCCCCCGCTCGCCCATATTGAGCCAGACATCCGCCAGTTCGATGAGCGCGTGGGGGAGGTCCGGGGCCTGGGTGGCGCGGAGGAGAATGACACTCTCCTCCAGCGCCCGGCGGGCCTCGGCCCAGTCGCCCTGCGCGGAGGCAAGGGTGCCCAGACCGTAGAGCGCCCGGCCGCGCGCCAGCGCCCAGCGTCCCGTCGGCTCGGCGTGCTCGCCTGGGGCGCCGGCCTGCTCCAGCGGCGTGGCGAGCCAGCGTCGTCCCTCGGTCCAGTGGCCGCGCTGGAACCAGAAATGGACCAGGTTGGCCGCCAGTTCGACGGCGGCGTCTGCCTGGCCACTATCCAGCAGCCACTGCAGGGCGCCCCGCAGGTTGTCGTGCTCGGCCTGGAGCCGGTTGAGCCAGGCGGTGTCCGCGTGTTGGGTCAGCGGCGCGGCGGTCCGCGCCAGTTCGGCGTAGAAGCGGGCGTGGCGCTCCCGTGTCTGCGTCTCCTCGCCGCTGGCCTGGAGTTGGGACTGCGCATACTCGCGGATGGTCTCCAGCATAGAAGTGCGCGCGGTCTCGGACGGAGGGCGGGCGACGGACGATGGAGGCAGCGCCGAGATGCTCTCGTCCTTGTGCAGCAAGCTCTTCGCCAGCAGCGATTCGATACCGTCTACGACCTCAGTAGACAGTAGTCGGTAGTCAGTCGTCAGACTGGATTGGCTGTGGAGGTCTGACATCTGACGACCGACTACTGACATCTGTCCGCCACACACCGCCTCCGCCGCGTCGAGGGTGAAGCCGCCCGCGAAGACGGCCAGACGGCGGAAGAGGGCCTGCTCCGCCTCGCTCAGCAGGTCGTAGCTCCAGCCAATGGTCTGGCGGAGGGTTTGCTGGCGGGCCGGTAGGTCGCGCGCGCCCCCGGTCAGCAGGGGCAGCCGTCCACCCGGCCCACTGAGGCGCGCCAGCATAGCGGGCGGGTCGAGCAGGCGGGTGCGGGAGGCGGCCAGTTCAATCGCCAGCGGCAGCCCGTCGAGGCGGCGGCACAGGTCGGTGATGACCTGCTCAGTGCCCCCGTCCAGGGTCAGATGGGGGTTGACGGCGCGGGCGCGTTGGACGAACAGCGCCACGGCGTCGGCCGAGGGCAAGGGTGGGATGGGGTACTCTTGCTCGCCCTGCAAGCGGAGCGGCTCGCGGCTGGTGACCAGCAGCTTGAGGTCGGGGCAGGCGGCCAGCACGTCGGCCAGCCACGACGCGGCGGGTGTCAGGTGCTCGAAGTTGTCCAGGAGGAGCAGCGTGGGCCGCCCCTGAACGGCGGTCTGGACCGTCGCCAGGATGGACGCCTCGCCCGCCTCGCGTAGACTCATGGCCTGGGCGATGGCCGAGCCGACAAAGAGGGGGTCGCTGAGCGACGCCAGCCCCACGAAGTGGACCGCTTCCGGGCGCCACCGGTCGGCGGGGGTCGGCTTCGCGTCCGCGCCGGGCGCCATCTGGGCCGCCACCTGGAGGGCGACACGCGTCTTGCCCGTGCCGCCCGGCCCGGTCAACGTAACCAGGCGGATGTCGGCGCGGTGAAGTAGAGACGCGATGTCCCGCGTCTCTGCCTCGCGCCCAATCAGCGCGGTGGGAGGGGTGGGTAGGAGAGCCATGCTGACTTGATTCTAGCACGCTTTGCCCTGCTAGGCGAAGTGCTCGTTTTAGCCCAGGGTGTAACAAACCGAGGCGGGGCCTCACTTCATAATACAGTATAGCCATTTCGCATGGGGAGGTTGGGATGAGTTCTCTCGGGTGGACCCACCTGGTGTTCGCGTTGGTGGCCCTGGCGGCGGGCGCGGCCGTCCTGCTGACAGACAAAGGTACGCGCCTGCATCGCACGCTCGGCCATGTCTACGCCACGAGTATGATTAGCCTCAATATCACGGCCCTGTTCATCTACCGCCTGACGGGCCGCTTCAACGTGTTCCACGCCCTGGCCCTGGTCAGCCTGCTGGGTCTGGCCCTCGGCCTGGGCGCGGTGCTCCTGCGTCGGCCGCGCGGCGACTGGCTCGCGCGCCATGCCCACTTCCTCAGTGGCTCGTATGTGGGCCTGGTGGCCGCCGCCGCCGCCGAAGCCGCTGCCCGTGCCCCCGTGCCCGGCTGGCGCTTCGGTCCGGCCGTCGCCCTGGCGACCCTGGTCGTGACCCTGGTCGGCTTCTATCTCATGCGCCGCCGGCTGCCGCTCAGCCTGGCGCGCTTCCAGCGGCCGTCAAGGGCGCCGGAGGGCTAAGGTGGCGGGTCGGGGCAGGGTTCTTTCAAAGTCGTACTCGTCCTCAACCCCTTCCCCCGCCCCCCTTCCCTGCCAAGGAAGGGGGGCCAGTCAGTACCGAGTCACCCCTCCCTTAGTAGGGGAGGGGCCGGGGGAGGGGTTCGGGGTGGTCTACGACTTTGAGAGAACCCTGGGGTCGGGGGAGAGCCGTGGGCAACCAGGGCGGTCGGTGCTATAATTGCTTATCTCCATGACGATTGATCACCTTTTGGGAGGGCAACACTGTGTCTACCGTCCATGTCGAGCGCCTGGAAGTCTCTGAGCCGGACTGGTCCTTCACCATGAACAGCTACCTCGTGCGCGACGAGGCCACGGGCGCCACGGCCATCGTGGACCCGGGCGCCGACGCCGAGCGCCTGCTCCAGGCGGCCGGCTCCAACGTCCAGCAGATCTGGATCACCCACGCCGACTTCGACCACGTCCAGGCCCTGGAGAAGGTCAAGGCGGCGACCGCCGCGCCCGTCCTGGCGCACGTGCTGGAGGAGGACCGCGTGCCCGTGGCCGTGGACCAGGTCGTGTCCCACGGCTATCAGTTCAACCTGGGCGAGACGCCGGTCCTGGTCCTGTTCGTCCCCGGCCACGCGCCAGGCCATGTCGCCTTCGTCGTGCCCGGCCACGTCCTCGGCGGCGACATCCTGTTCCCCGGCGGGCCGGGCCGCACCAGGACGCCGGGCGACTTCAAGCTCCTCCTGCAGGGCATCGAGAACCACCTGCTGACGCTCGACGACGCGATGGTCGTCCACCCCGGCCACGGCGACCCCGGCACCGTGGGCGAGGCCAAGCGGGCCTATGACCAGTTCATGCAGCGGACGGACACCGAGGGGCTGTACGGCGATGTGAGCTGGGCGGGCTAAGTGGACGTCAGGTAGAATGAGGTGAGAGGAGGCCTCATGACGATGATGGTGATGCTGCAACTGACACCCGAGATGGCAGCTAAGTTACAACAGGGGCTGACCGACCGCAATCCGCACACGGTGCGCCAGGTACTGCACGAGGCCGTCGAGCCGACGGTTGAGGCGTTGCTGACCCAAGAAACCGAGGAACTGAGCGACGAGGAGTTTGATAGATTGTCTGAAGAGCTTGTGGCTGAAGTGTCAGGCGGCCTGCCTGCGGACTGGAAGGGGTTATCTGACTATGCCATGAGCCGTGAGGGAATTTACAGGGACCATCCTTGACAGTCTACGTACTCGACACCAATGTCTTACTCCGCTATGTCGATGACACCCATCCTCAACATGACCTGACTTACCGAGCGGTAGGTAGGTTACGCCGACAGAGGCATCGGCTGCGTACCACACCTCAGAACTGTATTGAGTTCTGGAATGTTAGTACGCGTCCCCTCAACCGCAACGGCCTGGGCAAAACACCATTAGAGGCCGAGCTTTCGCTGCGTCGTGTCGAGCGACTTTTCCCCGTTCTACCAGACCCGTCCAGCGTTTTCTCTATCTGGCGGCAGCTCGTTGTGACCTACGGCGTGTCGGGTGTCCAGGTCCACGACGCCCGCCTCGTCGCTGCTATACTCGCCAATGGCCTCACCCACATCCTCACCTTCAACGCCTCCGACTTCGCGCGCTACGCGCCGACTGGCATCGTCGGGGTGGAGCCGTCAAGTGTTCGCTGAACTGACGGCGGAACTCAGGGCGGCGGAAGCCTGGCGAGCGGAGCTAGAGAGACGCTGGGCAGCGCGGCGCTCGCCAGGCCAGATGATCACGGGATAAGCCGGTCAGGATAGCATTACCGCTTCCCCTGGACGGAAGGGGTCCGCCTCAGCGTTCGATACCCCTTCAACCCGAGACCGAGACCGAGCGCGGCCCAGCCGACGAGCAGCCACCCCGCGTAGACAGGGGCCCCACCTGTGACCGGCATGGCGGCCGGGGCGTCAACGGTCGTGGCGTAGACCGCGCCCGGCGCCAGCAGGGCGGTGGTCATGATGCGCGCCGTGGTCGTGCCGTTGTTGCCACCCAGGTGGACCACGTTGGTCGGCTCCACCCAACTCTCGCCCGCCTTGTAGATTCGGGTCACGCCATTCATCTGGAGCGTGATTTCCCCCTCAATCACCGTGACATACTGGTTCCCGCCGTGGAAGTGCAGGCCGATGCCCGTGCCGGGCGGGAAGTCCACCACGCGCTGGACGACGCTAAACTGGCTCGGGGACCCTGTCACGGGGAAGGTCGTCTGGATGGGGACGACCAGCGGGAGCAGACCGGCGGGCGTAGGCTCCAGATTGTTGGTCAAAGGCGCGCCGGTGGGTATCAGCCCCGCCGCCACCAGCCGCGTGTTCGTCGTTGTGATGTTGCGGCCCAGGTGTTGCTCGCCGGTCGGCTCCATCCACGCCTTACCCGGCTTGTAGGTGTCGTCCTTGCCGTAGATGCGATAGGCCAGGTCGCCAGAGAGGACGACGGCAAACTGCGGGCCGCTGTGAGTGTGCAAGGGCGTCCCACTGCCCGGCGGGAAGTCAATCACGCGCTGGACCACGTCGAACTGGGCGGGTTGGCCCGTCACCTCGTAGGTCGCCTGGCTGAATACGATAGGCGCCGTCCAGCCTTGCTGACCGACCGCCACGCCGGGCATCGCCCATACCAGGCCCAGGACCCCCACCGCCACCCAGAGCAAGAATCTCCGCATCGTCTCCCCCTTTTTAGGTACAGTTGTCTCGTGAGTGTACCAGAAGTGGCGGGGGATTTCAAGGTGCAAAATACAACATAAGTTGAGGCAGAAGACAACGTCAGACTTCGTTGACCACCACGGGGGACACCTGGGACGCTGGTTCACGGGGCAGCAGGACCAACGCCAGGAGGCCCGCCAGGGCAGTGATGCCGCACGCCACGCTCAACATAGGCACAATGCCCACCCGCTCGCCCAACACGCCCGACAGAGCGAGGGCCAGCAGGCCGACGAGGGCGATGGTCGTGCCGGCCGAGCCAGAGACTCGGCCCCGGTAGGCGTCGGGCACGCTGATCTGGAACAGGGTGGTGAGGGCGACGCCCGACCCGACCAGGGGGATGCTCTTGAGCAGCGACAGGGCCAGCACGGCCGGTATGAGCGTCAGGTGGTACATCACGAATAGAATCGCGCCCGCCGTGATGCAACTGAAGGCGAAGAGGTGGGCCGGTCGCGGACGGCCACCGAAGCGCCCCAGAAGCAGCCCGCCGAGCAAGCCGCCGATGGCGCCTGTCGTGGACACCCAGCCCAGCACCAGCGCGTCGCCGCGTAGGACGGACTGCACCCAGGGCGCGATGAGGGGGTCGAACATGGCGCCGCCGAAGCTGGTGATGGCGGCCACGGCGAACAGGCCAGCGACGACGCGGTCCTCCTTCACCAGCCGCAGCCCCTCCAGCCACTCGCGCCAGACGCCGACCCACAGGGGCGCGGGAGTCTCGTGTGCCTGGACACCCTGCGCCCGGAAACGCGCGCCGGTCATGAGGGAGATGAGCACGGCGGCGATCAGGAACGTAACGCTATCTACCAGGGCGACGCTGGTAAGCCCGAAAGCGGCGATGAGGACGCCGCCGACGGGCGGCCCGATGAGGCGCGCCAGGTTATTATTCAGGGCGTTGAGGGTGTTGGCAGTGACCAGGTGTTCCTCGTCCACCAGGGTGGGGAGAAGGGCGCTCTCGGCGGGCTGGAAGAACATGGAGATGGCTGTCTCGACAAACAGCACCACGTACACCAGCCAGAGCCACTCGCCTGACCGCACCAGGAGCAGCAGGAGCATCACGACCGCCTGGATCAAGCTTGTCACGACCATGAGGCGCTTGCGGTCCCAACGGTCGGCGAAGACACCGCCCACCGAGCCGAGCAAGACCGAGGGCAGATAGAAGGCCGCGTACATGGCCGCGCTGGCGAGGGTCGAGCCGGTCTGCTGGTAGACATAAAAGGGAAGAGCAGTCATCAGGGCGCGGTCACCGATGACTGAGATCAGGCCGCCGACCCAGAGCAGGGCGAAGTTGCGCTGACGCAGGACGGTGAGCATGCCTACCTCCCCGCCGCGTCGGGCGCGCCGTGGACCGCGATGACCTCGTAGGTCTCGGCCGCTGAGACAATGTCAAGGGCCGCCTGACCCGTCACGCTCTCGAAGCGAGAGACCAGCGCCGCCCGCCCCTCCACCTCCACCTCGCGTTCGGGGAGAGTGCGCAGCCGGCCCTGGTCGCGCCAGAACTGCTGGACCGCCGGCAGCGCCTGCACCAGGCCACGGAACGAGGTCAGGACGGTCTCACCGCAGGCCTCGCAGTAGACGTACCGCCCCCGGCGGTCCGCGATGTCGGGCGGATTGTTTTCCACCGTGAGCGGGCGGAGGGGCGCCGGCCGGCCGCAGTTGGTACACGGCGCGGTCCCTGCCTGGAGGGCGCGGCGGTAGTACTCGTGGACCCAGGTCGTCGTCCGGTTGAGTACGGCCCTCGGTTGGGTCAGGCCGCCGATCAGGCGGGCGAAGTGGGCGTTCGCCAGGCGATACTCCGAACTGGGAACATCGCGTTTCGGTTCACAACGGGGACACCGAAACGCCACGCTGTTCTCGACTTCGTTGAAGCGCATCTGTAAACGCGCCTGCCCACACACCGGGCACCAGACGCGCGTCGCCTGCCACCCGTCGCTCGTGGCGTCAACCAGGCCATAGGCTGCCGGATTCTGGAGCCGCTCGCTCAGGAGGCGGCGCAGGACCAGTTTCCCCCGGTGCAGCCGCACCGCCACGACCCCCTGGCTTACCCCCAGCCTCGCCGCCACGTCCGCCTGGGGCGTCTCATGGATGTAGCGTTCGACCAGGACGGTGCGGGTTGCGGCCGGCAAGAGGGCCAGCGCCTCGTCGAGGAGCGCGGCTAACTCGTCGCGCTCCAGGTCCACCTCCAGGTCCACGCTATCGCCTGCCCACTCGGCCGCTTGAGCGGCTGGGCTTTCGGCCAGCCGCGTCGTCTCACGTTGCTGACGCTGGGCATGGCGCAGGCAGACGTTGCGGGCGATGGCCCATACCCACGGGATGTAGCCCGTGGGGTCGTGCAGCTTGTGGGCGTGCCGCCACGCCTCCACCAGCGTTTCCTGCGCCAGGTCCTCCGCTGCCTCGGCGTCGCCCGACAGGTGGGCGCACAGCCGCACCAGCCGCCCCCGACTGGCGGCCAGGGCGTCCTCTAGCTTGAATAGCTCATCGGCGTGCATCACTGCCTCACTCACTCCTATCGTCTGGTCTTCTCGCTTGCCTATCATCGCCTACTTATCACCGGTCGGGCGGTGAATATTACACGATTTTTGGGCCTTTGAGAGACGGGGCCGGAAAAGACAAGGCAGAGGCGGTCGGCCTCTGCCTTGAGTAGCGCGGGGAGAGTGAAGTGGGCGGCCTACTGGACCTTTTCGGGCGCGGGGCGCCAGTCGGGGTTCAGGCGATAGTAGGCGTGATTGCCGCGCGTGTTGCGCACCAGCATCTTGCGGTTGATGGACTCCTTGATCATCTCCTTCATCTGCTTGTTGGAGAGGTCCAGGACTTCCTTGTTGCGCAAGGCGCGCAGGCTGTCGAACACCTCGATGAAGAGGACGGGCTGGTCGAAGTGCGCCATCATCTGGCGGAAAATTTCCCACTCGGCCTCACCGATGTCCTCCACGCCGTCACCGCCGCCTTCCAGTTCCGGCTCGCTCACGGTCGGCTCCCGCTCCGGCGTGGGCGGCGCGGCCAGCTCGACCGGCTCCGGCTCGGGTTCGGGCTCCGGCTCGGGCGCTGGCTCGGCCGCCGCCTTGTCCTCGGCCTGGGGGGCTGGGGCGGGAGCCGCCTTGCCCTTCTTGCCGTTGCGGCGCGCGCGGGTCTTGGCGGGCGCCGGCGCGGCCGCGGCCGCGGGCGCGGTCGCGGCGGGTGGGGCGGTCTCCATCTCCTCGTCACCCAGCGACTCGGGCGCGAACGCGCTCAGCTTGAGCGG
>CAZFUK010000164.1:0-9817 GCA_964522005.1 uncultured Anaerolineales bacterium
CCACTATCACTCTAGCGCCTCTCCAAGCCACTGCCACCCCCACCCCACCTCCCAACGACGCCTTTACTAACGCCATTGAGGTGACACTGCCTGTCACGGTCACGGGCAATAACGAGGCGGCCACCGTCGAGCCGGGTGAGCCAGTTGGGTGTGGCTACGATCTCAAGACGGTCTGGTATCGCTTCACAGCCCCGTCGTCTGGCGCCCTTGTGACGGGGATTGATGTGCCAGGGTTCGTTGAAGGGGTGACTGTGTTCCAGGGTACAAGCTTCGACGCCTTGACGTATGTGGGCTGTGTGGGTGAGGTCCGGGTCACCGCCGGCCAAACCTACTACGTGAAGGTGGGCGGCTCAAACTTCTACCGTCCGAGGGGCGGCCCGTTCACCCTGAACATCTCGCTGCCCCACGCCCTGCCGGCCAACGACAACTTCGCCAACGCGATTGAGGTCACACTGCCCATCACGGTCACAGGCACGAACCAGTGGGCGACGGCCGAGACGAATGAGCCAGAGGGGTGCGCCTCTGATACCAGGACAGTATGGTATCGCTTCACTGCCCCCACCGCTGGCACCATCCTCGCTCAGCTTGAAACAGCAGGCTTCACGGCGAATATAGCCCTCTACCAGGGAACGGCCCTGAATGCCTTGACGCTCCTCAGTTGTAGTGGTGAAGCATGGGTCGAAGCAGGCCAAACCTATTATCTCCGGGTGGAGGGCCATTACATCAGTGAGACCGGTCCCTTTACCCTCCGCATCTCGTTGCCCCACGCACCGCCCGCGAACGACGCCTTCGCCAACGCGATTGACGTAACCTTGCCAATCAGTATCACGGGCACGAACGAGTGGGCGACCAGCGAGCCGAATGAGCCACAGGAATGTGGTCACTACGGCAAGACGGTGTGGTATCGCTTCACGGCGCCGTCGTCCGGTACCGTCGTCGTGCAGGCGGATGCGCCAGGGTTCTCTGAACAAGTGGTGGTGTTCCAGGGTACGGCCCTCAACGCCTTGACGCCTCTTGGCTGTACCGGCCAAGCCTGGGTCAACGCAGGGCAAACCTACTACCTACAGGTGAAAGGTGATCCTCATTATGATTATGTGGAAGGAGGCGGCACATTCACCTTGAGCGTTTCCCTGCCCCACCCGCCGCCGACCAACGACGACTTCGCCCATGCCATCGAGGTGACACTACCCATCACTGTGACCGGCAGCAATGAGTGGGCGACCGCCGAGACGGATGGCCCAGGAGGGTGTGGCTACGATGAGCAGACGGTGTGGTACCGCTTCACGGCCCCGGCCTCCGGCACCATCGTCATGCAGACTGATGCGTCTGAGTTTAACGGGGGCGCCGTCCTCTATGAGGGTACCGCCTTCGACGCCTTGACACGTGTCGGCTGCGAGGGTGAAGTTTGGGTCAATGCGGGGCAGACCTACTATGTGAAGGTAGGCCGCTCTCCTTCTCCTTATGCGAGAGGCGGTCCGTTTACCTTGAGCATTTCACTGCCACACGTACCGCCGACCAACGACGCCTTCGCCAACGCCATTGACGTGACCCTACCCGTCACCATCACAGGGACCAGCCAGTGGGCGACTCCCGAGGCCGTTGTGCCAGGTGGGTGTCGTTACGACAACAAGACGGTGTGGTACCGCTTCACCGCTCCGACGTCGGGCGCCATCGTCACTCAGATTGAGGCATCAGGGTTTCGTGCGGGAGTAACGTTCTATCAGGGTACGGCCCTCAACGCCTTGACCCTCGTTAGTTGCGATAGGGTAACGTCGGTCAACGCGGGTCAAACCTACTACGTGAAGGTGGGCGGCTCAAACTATGGCTCTCCGACAGGTGGGACGTTCACCTTGCGTATCTCCTTGCCCCACGCGCCGCCGGCCAACGACGACTTCGCCCATGCCATTGACATCACGTTGCCCGTCACCATCACAGGCAGCAACGAGTGGGCCACTGCCGAGACGACTGGGCCAGAAGGGTGCGGCTACGAAGAGCAAACGGTGTGGTATCGCTTCACGGCTCCCGCCTCCGGCACCATCGTGACCCAACTTGACGCGCCGGGGTTGGATATGGGTGTCACGGTATTCCAGGGGACGACCTTAAACGCCTTGACGCGCGTCGGTTGCATAGGTGAGACGTGGGTGAACGCCGGACAGACTTACTATGTGAAGGTAGGCAGCTCAAACATTTTTGTTTCCAGGAGCGGCCTGTTCACCTTGCGTATCTCACTGCCCCACCCGCCACCGGCTAACGACGCCTTCGCCAACGCCGTTGACGTGACGCTACCCATCACGATCACAGGCAATAACCTATCGGCAACCACCGAGCCGGGTGAGCCACGGGGCTGCGGCTATGATAGCAAGACGGTGTGGTATCGCTTCACCGCCCCCGCGTCTGGCACCATTGTGACCCAGATTGAAACGGCAGGGTTGGCGATAGGGGTGACGGTGTTCCAGGGAACGACCCTGAGTGGTCTGAGGTGGCTTGGCTGTACTTCAGATGTGTGGGTTGACGCGGGGCAGACCTACTACCTGAAGGTGGGGGGCGCCAACAATAGCTCTTTGAGAGCCGGCGACTTCACCTTACGCGTCTCAGCCCCCTATCCTGTACCGGCCAACGATACTTTCGCCACTGCGACCCTCCTCACTTTGCCGGCCACGATCCCCGGGTATACCTATGGCGCCACCCTGGAGAGGCGAGAGCCGGATAACTGTCGGGGCGTGCGGTTCGAGCGAACAGTCTGGTACAGCTTTACCGCGCCCGTGACAGGCCCCCTGAGCGTTGCGACCACCAACAGCAACTTCCCGATCTTGCTGGGTCTGTACCAGGGGACGCAGATTGAGGGCCTGACGCTCGTGGCCTGTGGTGGTAGTTTGGCTAGTACCGAGTCACGGCTGAATGCGCCGGTCAAGGCCGGTGAAACCTACTATGTGCAGCTAGCGGGAGCCTATGACGAGTATGGTCGGTTCACCTTGCAGGTGGCTGTGCTCTCGCCGACGATGACGCCAACGGGGACGCCGACGAGTACCGCGACGCCTACCAACACAGCAACCCCGACCGCCACACCAACTCTCACGCCGACCGCCACCGCTGTCCCCCTCACCGGAACGCCGTCCGTCACACCTGGGGCTGCTCTGCCAACGGGTACCCCCACGCTCCTTAGCCCGACCGGCACACCAACCGCGACCTGGACCCCTTCATTTCAGCTCTACCTGCCGTGGCTCCAACGGAACAGGACGTTGCGGGACGAGTAAGCCTCCTCTCTGAAGAGCCGCCCCCGCTGGAGCGCTCAGTCCAGCGGGGGCGGCTGACTGCTAGTGCCTAGAGTCATCGAGGATACAAAGCCTATCTCACCTCCGCTCGATCAGCATCTTCTGCAAACAGGTCTACCACCCGGAAGGCGGCCACATCCACCAGCCCCCTGTCGGTCAGCTTGAGGGCCGGAATGACCGGCAGGGCCAGGAAGCTGAGGGCCATAAACGGCTCGTGGAGACCCACGCCCAGGCGCTCGGCCGCCGCGTTGAGCCGGTCCAACTGGTCACGCACGACGGCCATAGGCTGGTCCGACATGAGGCCCGCGATGGGCAGCGGCACGTCGGCCAGCACCTCGCCATCGGCCACCACGCACTGGCCGCCCTGGAGCCGCGCCAGGTGCAGCGCCGCCGTCAGCATGTCCTGGTCGTTGGTCCCGACGACCACGATATTGTGCGAGTCGTGGGCGACGGTCGAGGCCAGCGCGCCGCGTTGGAGGCCGAAGCCCTGGACGAAGCCCAGGCCCACGTTACCCGAAGCGCGGTGGCGCTCCACGACGGCCAGTTTGAGGATGTCACGACTGGGGTCGGCCACGGCCAGGCCGCCCTCCGTCGTGACCGGCAGCGTCAGGTTGCGCGTCACAATCTGGTCGGGAACGACGCCGACGACGCGGGCCTGGGAGCCGCGCGCGGGAATGGCGAAGTCGCTCACTTGTAGCGGGTGGATGTTGACCGTGCCGCGCAGTTGGACGGCGCGTGTGGCCGTCTCCGCCACGAGCCGGCCGTCCTCGGCCACCAACTCGCCGCCGCGATAGACCTGGCGCGGGCGGAAGCCCGTCAGGTCATCCAGCACGACCATGTCGGCGTAGCGGCCCGGCGCGAGGCCCCCATACTCGCGCAGCCCGAAGTACTCGGCCACATTGAGGGTCACCAGGCGAATGGCAGTCACCGGGTCCTGCCCCAGCCGCACCGCCTTGCGCACCAGGAAGGCGATGTGCCCCTCGTCCATCAGGTCGGCGGGGGTGCGGTCGTCGGTCACCAGCAGACAGCGCCGGCTGTTGGCCGGGGTCACCAGGGGCAGCAGGTCTTCCAGGTTGCGGGCCGTCGAGGCCTCGCGTAGCATGATGTACATGCCGCGCTGGAGCTTGGCCGCCGCCTCCTCCACCGTGGTACACTCATGGTCGGAGCGTACACCGGCCGTCACGTAGGCGTTCAGGTCGCGGCCCACCAGCCCGGGGGCGTGGCCGTCCACCCGCTTGTCGCTGGCGATGGTCAGCTTGTCCAGGACATCGGAGTCGCGGGTTAGGACCCCCGGATAGTTCATCATCTCGGCCAGCCCCAACACCCACTTCTCCTTGAGGAACGGGAAAATGTCGTAGCTCCGCAGCCGCGCCCCCGACGTCTCCATGTCGGTCGCGGGCACGCACGACGGGACCATGACGTACACCGATAGCGGGTTGAACTTGCTGGAGTCCAGCATGTAGCGGATGCCATCGAGGCCGAGGACATTCGCCAGTTCGTGGGGGTCCACGATGACCGTCGTCGTCCCCTGGGGCACGACGACGCGGGCGAACTCAGGTACGGTGCACATCGAGCTTTCGACGTGCATGTGGGCGTCCATGAAACCGGGCGCCAGGTACGCTCCGCGCAAGTCCACCGTCTGGGCCGCCGTGTAGCCCGGCCCCAGCCCTACGACGCGCTTGCCCGCGACGGCCACGTCTGTCTGGTCCACCGTACCCGAGAAGACATTGACCAGGCGGGCATTGCGTAGGAGAAGGTCGGCGGGCCGCTCACCCCGCGCGACCTGGATCAGTTGGTCGAGATGCATCATTGCCTCCCAGAGGGTCATCGAGGACCCTGTCAATCTCGTCTATTATAGGCCAAAGGGGGCCACAGTGCACGCGCCGACGTGCCGCGAGGATTAGCCGCGGGCCAGGCTCATGGCTATAATTGGTGCGATAGCGCGCCCGACGGCGCGACCTCGGAGGGAGACGGCGCGTGATGCGCGAGGACCTGTACGCGACGCTGGGCGTGGAGCCGGGCGCGACGCTGGAACAAATCGAAGTGGCCTACCGCCGCCTGGCCCGCCAGTACCACCCGGACGTCAACCCGTCGCCCGAAGCCGCCACGCGCATGCGCGCCATCAACCAGGCCTACCGCGAGTTGCGCGACCCGCTGCGCCGCGCCGAGTACGACCGGCGGCGGGTCCAGGTGGGGCGAGCCACCTCAGCCGAGCAGGGCGCGGCCTGGGAGAAGTTCGCCCAGTGGGACACGCCGCGCCATGCGCCGCCCGCCCCGCCCCCCGCCGCCCCGACCTGGCACATGCCGTCGGTGTCGCTGTCGGTGATTGTCGGCGCGGTCCTGGTCCTCCTGTTGGCCGGGCTGGTCCTGGTCTTTAACAGCAGCCGCCCCTCGGCCACCGCCCAGGGCGTCGCGCCGACGACCGTCATGGCTCCGCTCATCACGACGCCCACCGTGGGCGCCACCGTCACCACGGGTTCGGCTCAGCCCAATGTGGCCCTGGCGGCAGTCGAGCCGACGCGCACCGCCACCCGACCCGCCACCGCGACCATCCCGCCACCGACCGCGACGCCGACCCGCCCGTCGCCCACCCCGCCGCCCTCGGCCACCCCGACGGACCTCCCGCCGACGGCCAGCCCAACCGCGCCGGCACCGACGGGCACGCCGACCCCCGCGCCGACCCGCGCGGCGACGCCCCCCTTGAGCGTCATGGCCTCCGACTTTTACAATGAGAAGGAAACGGCCGCCGGCGGGCGCAAGTTTCAGATCAAGTTGACCATCCTGAATCAGGGACCGCAGACGCTCGGCCCGCCGTGGCGGCCCCGCTTCCTGGTCATGGCCGGCGACCGTCAGAAGGGCTGGGTGGACGCGAGTTACTACGGCCCGGCGCAGGGCGGCACCGACATCAGCCGCCAGCCGGCCATCGCCCCCGGCCAGCAGCAGGCGTGGTCATGGTACCATGTCACCGCCGGGCCGGACGAGTGGATCCGCCAGATCGAGTTTGTTGGGCTGGGCTGGCGCTGGACCTGGACCTTTGACCGCGTCTTCCTGAACCCACAAATCAGTATAACGCGACCGTAGAGGATTGAGTTGATGGACCTGACGCATTTGAATGACCGACAGCGCGAGGCCGTGGAGGCCGAGGACGGCGCGGTGCTTGTCCTGGCCGGGCCTGGCTCCGGCAAGACGCGCGTGCTCACCCACCGCGTCGCCCACCTGGTGCGCAACCGTGGCATCCCCCCGTGGCGCATCATGGCCGTGACCTTCACCAACAAGGCGGCCCGCGAGATGAAGGAGCGGCTGGGCAAGCTGCTGGGTGAAGCGGCGCTGGGCGAGTTGACCATCGGCACCTTTCATGCCGTCTGCGCCCGCATCCTGCGTGTGGACGGCCAGTTCGTCGGGCTGGAACGGGCCTTTGTCATCTACGATACCGACGACCAGACGACGCTGGTTAAGCAAATCGTCCAGGACCTCAACCTCAACGACAAGCAGTATCGCCCGGCCGCGCTGCTGGGGGCCATCTCCACGGCCAAGAACGAACTCGTCCCGCCCGACGCCTTCGCCCCGACGACCCACTGGCACGAGGTCGCCCGCCGCGTCTACGAACGCTACCAGGCGGCGCTGCGCGCCAACAACGCGGTAGACTTTGACGACCTGCTGATGAAGACGGTCGAACTGCTGCGCGACAACCCGGTGGTGCTAGACAAGTATCGCCGCCGCTACGCCCACATCCTGGTGGACGAGTTCCAGGACACCAACAAGTCGCAGTACGAACTGGTCAAGCTTCTTGCCGGCCCCGACGGCAACCTGTTTGTGGTAGGTGACGAGGACCAGTGCCTGCCGGCGGACACACAGGTTATGACACCGAACGGTCCGCGCCCGATTGCCCAATTGACCGA
The DNA here is from genome assembly GCA_964522005.1 of uncultured Anaerolineales bacterium. GTDB lineage: Bacteria > Chloroflexota > Anaerolineae > Epilineales > JAHCIE01 > JAHCIE01. The sequence continues at coordinate 7,172 of CAZFUK010000164.1, forward strand.
AGGCGATAGCGTTGTGGCCGCCTGTGGTCGGGGGGTGACGGGCGAGGCGCAGATTGTAAGGGTGCGGCGCAAGCCGTATCATGGCCCTCTGGTCGAAATCCAGACGCAGCGGGGCCACACCGTTCGCGCGACCCCCAACCACATGCTGTTCGCCCGGCTCGGACTGCCAACAGACCGCCACTACGTCTATCTTATGTATCGGCGTGATAAGGGGTATCGTGTTGGTCTGGTTCAGGCGGCACGGAGTGACGGGGTCCACCTGGCCCCTGTAGCAGGGCTTCAGCAGCGTGGTAACCAGGAACACGCAGACAAAGTGTGGCTACTCAAGGTATGTGCGAGCCGGGCCGAGGCCCAGTATTACGAGGCGTACTTCGCAGCCCACTATGGATTGCCAACCATGGTCTTTCATACTGCCGGGCGTAGTATGCTCGTCGGCCAGGCTCTCATTGACAGACTCTACTCGGAACTAGACACGGAAGCGCGCGCCCGGCAGCTTATGGCCGACCTCCATCTGTACTTCGATTATCCCCACCACCGACCTAAAGGCGTGGCCGGTGAGAAGCTACCTGACCGCATTGCCGTGAATCTGACTCTGTTCAGTGATGCCCGTAGGACCGCCCTAAGCCCCTGGAACGGTCACCGGGTTTCCATTAATACATCTGATCCGCAGCTGCGCGATCATCTTAAGGCGGAGGGTTATCGGACACGGGCCGGTCGGCGCAACACCTGGCGTTGGGACGGACAACGCCTCGCCTACGCCGAGGCCGAGGCATTGGCCGCCGCTTTGGCCGAAGCAGGTGGCAGATTGGAGATCAACCGCTCCGCCTTCCTGACGTCCACTCAGAGCGAAGGCGGGGTAACGCTCAAGTTCGACTTCCAGCCGGCCAGCCACATCCACCCCACGATGATCGTGCCGGTCCTGGAAGCGGGACACATCGTGGACGACGAGGTTGTGGCGGTGCGCTGGCTCGACCATGAGGGCGACATCCTCGACCTGGACGTGGCGGCAGTCCACAACTATGTCGCCGGTGGTATCGTCGTCCACAACTCCATCTACAGTTGGCGCGGGGCGGACTTCCGTAACGTCATGCGCTTCCGCGACGACTACCGCGACGCCCAGGCTATCCTGCTCGAACAGAACTACCGCTCGACGCGCACCATCCTCGACGCCGCCCAGGGCGTCATCAAGAGTAACCGCATGCGCCACCCCAAGGCGCTGTGGACCGAGAACGACGCAGGAACCCAGGTCCAGGTCTACGAGGCGTATAACGAGCAGGAGGAAGCCGACTACGTAGCGGGCGAAATCCAGCGGCTGGCCGCCCGCAAACAGGCGCGCTATGGCGAGATGTCCGTCATGTACCGCACCAACGCCCAGTCCCGCGTCCTGGAAGACGCCTTCGTGCGGCGCGGCATGCCCTACAAACTCGTCGGGGCTACCCGCTTCTACGAGCGCCGCGAGGTCAAAGACGCCCTGGCCTACCTGCGCGTCGTCCACAACCCGCTGGACAGCCTGAGCCTGCGCCGGGTCATCAACGTGCCGAGCCGGGGTATCGGCGACAAGACGGTGGCCCAGTTGTGGGCCTGGGCCGAGCGGCTGTCCGTGCCGCCCTTCACGGCGCTCCAACTGCTGCGCGAGACGCGCGTGCCCCTGGCCGCCGCCCTGCCTATCCCCTCCCCCTTCGACCGCCGCGCCGAGGGCGCGCTGCTCGAATTCCTGGGTATCCTGGAAAGCCTGGGGGCGGCTAAGCGCGAGGCGGATGTCCAGGCCCTGCTCAACCTCATCCTGGACAAGACAGGCTACGAAGCGTACCTGCGCGACGGCACGCCGGAAGGCGACGAACGCTGGGAGAACGTGCTGGAATTGCGGACCGTGGCGGGCGACTACGCCAGCCTGCCGGTCGAAGAGAGCCTGCCGACCTTCCTGGAAGAGGTCGCCCTGGTCGCGGATGTGGACGAGCTGGACTCGTCCGCCGATGCCGTGACGCTCATGACCCTCCACGCCGCCAAGGGGCTGGAGTTCGCCGTCGTCTTCCTCGTCGGGCTGGAGGAGGGCATCCTGCCCCACAAGCGTAGCCTGGACGAGGCGACCCAGGACGCCCTGGAGGAAGAGCGGCGGCTGGCCTATGTCGGCATCACCCGCGCCCGCCAGAAGCTCTACCTGGTCTACTCGTTCCGCCGCAGCCTGTACGGCACGAGCAACCTGACCGAGCCGTCGCGCTTCCTGCGCGACATCCCGCATCACCTGGTCACCGCACATGTCGAGCGCAAGACCGCCCCCCTGCCCCCGCGCCTGGGCATCCGCGCCAGCCGGGGTATCGGCCCCAGCGCGACCGCCCAGCCCGCGCCGGGCCGCAACAGCTTCCGCCTGGGCGACAAGGGCGCGCCCCTCCAGCCGGCCGCCGCAGTCTTCCGCCCCGGCGACAAGGTAACGCACCCCGTCTTTGGCGACGGCACGGTCCTCAACAGCAAGCCAAGCGGCGGCGACGAGGAAGTCGAGGTCATCTTCAAGGGCGGCGCGAAGCGGCTGCTGGGCAGCTATCTCAAACGCAAATAACGACCCACTACTCACTATCCACCAAAGGACCAACGACCATGACCACCCTGGAACGCAGCTTCTTTATGATTAAACCCGACGGCGTGCAGCGC
>CAZFUK010000165.1:0-9813 GCA_964522005.1 uncultured Anaerolineales bacterium
GCCCCTGCATCGAGCCGGACGTGTCCACGACCAGGATCACGTTGGTGCGGCGCTTGGCGGTCAGCCAGCCCGTCCGCACGGCGTCGAGGACGGTGGCGGGCGGAATCTGGAGGGCGGTCTGTGGCTGGCGTGGGTCCGCGCCGTAGGCCGCGCTGATGAGCGAGTCGGGCGTGTCCAGCCGTACGTTCAGGTCGGCCGGGCGATAGCCCGCCTGGAGAATCCGCTGCTGGACGCCGGGGTCAAGCAGGAAGTCGCGGAAGCGGCTGAAGGTCTGGCGCTGCGTCGGCGTCAGGTTCGGCTGTTCGAGCAGGGCCAGCGGGTGGTCCACCCACAGCGTGCCCTCGCGCGGGTAGACGGCGACGAGGCGGCCGGGCGTCCCCTTCTGCTGCTGGTTGAAGCTGACGACCATCTGCTCCTGGACGACAAAGGCATCCAGGAAGCCGGGGCCTTCGCGGCGGGCGCGGTCCATCACCGCTAGCTCGCCCTCGCCGTAGTAGCGCACCGTCTTCTCGATCTTGCTCACGTAGTCCAGCACGGCCTTGGACTGGGTATCGGCCTCGGTCAGGCCGCGCGTCTTGCCCGCGCCGGCGTAGAACTCGGCCAGAGTCGCCAGCAGACCGCTCGCGCTGGTGGTCGAAGGGTGGCTCCACTTAAAGTTGGCGTCCGACTGGGCGCGCTGGAGCAGGTCATCCCAGCCGATGGCTTTGCCAGGGTAGCCCATGCTCTTGGCGACGGGTTCCCACATGGCGAGGACGACCGGGCTGGTGGCGTAGCGCCGCGTCTCGCCCACCAGTCCGCTCTGCGACTGGCCGACGCTGGCGGCGGGCGTGCCGCCCGTCGGGCGGGACTGGCCCCAGGCGCGGTCAATCTGGTCCAGCCACACCGACGAGTCGGGGCTGACAGCCTGCACGTCGCCACTCACGGCGGCCTTGACCAGGGCCTCGGCGTCAAGGCGCACGGCCTCGATGCGCAGGTCCTGGCCTTCATCGGACTTGCGGCCCTGAGCGTTGAACTTGGCGACCAGGTCGGTGAACAGCGCATCTTTGTCGGGCGAGTAGGCGAGGCGCAGGATGCTGACCTGGGGCGGGGCCGGCGTCGGCCGCTGGACCGTGGACGGGTTGCGCAGGCCCAGGTAGAACACGCTACCCAGGACGCTGCACACCGTCAGCAGGCCCAGCACGCCGCAGCCCAGCCCCAGCCACATGCTGCGACGATTTTGGCGGGTCGGTGGCTGTCGCATCACGGCCTCCTTAGCGTTGCGCGACCTGGAGGTCGTAGAAGCGCAGCAGCGCCAGCAGCACGTCGCGGCTCGGCGAGCGCATGGCCGTGGTGCGCGGGACAACGGTGGTCGCGCCCTGCGACTGCCACTTGGCGAACAGGCTCTCGCCCGGAATGGCGACGTCGCTGTTGGCCGGGCGCAGGCCGCGGCCGATGGCCTTGGCCTGGACTTCGGGCCGCAGCAGGTAGCGCTGAAACTCCAGGGCGGCGTTCTTCTCCAGGGCCGTCGTCTCAGGCCCGACCCAGACCGTGAACGGGAAGTCGAACCAGGTCAGGTACTTCGGGTAGACGATGTTGAGCGGGTCGGCCCAGCGCGTCTGGATGCCCTGCATGTTGACCAGCAGGTCGCTTTCGAGCAGTTGGCCGCCGTCACCGGTCGAGTAGCCGAACAGGGCGATGTTCTCGGCGGTGTAGGAGCCGAGGGACGAGAAGTCGGTCACGGCGCCCATGAGTTCTTTGAGCCACTTCTGGAAGTCGGGGTTGGTGACGTCGGCGACGGTGATGTCCGTCTTGCCGTAGTACTCGCCGGCCGCCGCGACCATGGCCTGCAAGCCGCCGACGTTGCGGCGCGGGTTGGGCACGACGAGCTTGAAGTAGCCCCACTGCGGGTCGCCGCCCAGCTCCGGCCAGCCGCCCTTGGCGATGGCGGCGTCGTGGATGGTCTTCCAGTCAATCGAGCCGTACTTCTTGCGCAGGACGTTGGCGCGGCTCTCGTAGATGCCCCACGAGAACAGCGAGATAGCGATGGGGCGGGCGCGGTACTCGCCGTCGGTCAGGAAGACGTCGCGCCCGAACTTCTCTTTGAAGGCGGCGTTGCTCAGCTCCACCAGGTAGCGGCTGTCGGGAATCCAGGCCGTGGCGACCGGGTTCATGTCGCCGCGCTCGAACTGGCCCATCGCCGTCAGGCCGTCCATGGGGATGACCGTCACCTTGATGGTGCTGTTTTCGATCTTCGGGTTGCTCGCGTTGAAGTCACGCGCCGCCTCCTGCACCCAGGGTTCGACGGGCAGCGCGGTAACCACGCGTACCTCGACGGTCTTGGGCGCGACCGGCTGCGGGATGGCGCTGGTGGTCTGGAACTGCCGCGTCAGCACGGAGACACCCACGATGGCGAGGGCCACCAGGAGAACGGCGAAGAAGATTAACCGTGTGCGGTTCATAGCCTTATCCGTATTGCGTATTACGTATTGCGTATCACGTCACAGCTAGATTGTAGCACGCCTGGCCGAAATTGCGAGCCTGTGTCACCGACAGGTATCCCACAAGCGGCCCACGTAGCTATACGTGCAACTGGGAGCAAGGTTGTAGGCTGGGGAGAGTCAAGCTGGGCGGGGGAAGAGGTCGTTGACGGCCAGCCGCCAGCCAGGGACGGCGGGTTCGGCGTCGGCCAGGTCACCTCGACGGTAGATGGTGGGGGTGTCGGGGTCGGCTGGCCGGTAGACGCGAACCACGTCGGGCCCAAGCAGGTCCACCTCCCAGACGACGAGCGTGCCGGCGGCGAAGTAGTCCAGCCGCTTGACGCGCATCGCCTGACGGGCCGAGGCATCGTAATCGCCCTCACTCAGGACCTCGACGGCGAACACGGGCGCACCCTGGAAAAACTTCATGCCAGGGTCAGGGCCGACGTAGAAAGCGGCGTCGGGGCTGAATGAGCGCCGATGGGGCAGGTTGACGACAAAGCCTTTATTGTCGCCGACGGCGCGGCCATAGCCCAGAGTCTTGGCATGTTGACGCAGGGAGACGAAGATTTCATCGGCGGCGAAGCCGGGTAGAGCGCCGGTGGGTGGCATGAGGACGATTTCTCCGTTGACCAACTCGGCCTTGGCATGGTCGGGGACGTGGTACAGGTCGTCAAGCGTGGCGTGCGTTTGGGTTCTCGTCGCCATCAGTCCTCCGTGGGGAAGGCTTCCTCGTAGATATCAGTCAACACGTCGTGGAAGCCCCACCCAATTCCGCTTGTGTCACTCACAATCTGCCGACACCGCGCCTGGAACTCCGCTTGAAGGTGCTTCTGTGCAATGAGCTTGACGACCGCCTTGTACATGCTCTCCATCCTATTGTAGAACGGCTCATCAATGTCGCCATAGGTATTGGTGAACTTGACGCCCATCTCGACATAAAAGAGCATGATCTCAACCAACCCCAGGAGGGATGCGGAGGCCTTTTTGTAGTCATTGACCGCCCGCCGGGCGACCGATAGGCGCCCGCCGCCATCGCCGCGCTTGGGGAAGAACTCGTTCTCGATGACCGCCTTGTAGCGGGTAAGGAGTTCCTCGTCGTACCCACGTAGCAGCCGTAGGGCGTAGTAATCGCGCACGGCATCCAGTTTGCCGAATAACTCGGCAATATCGTTGACCAGTTCTTCCTGAGTACGGCTCTTCAAATAGGCCTTGAGTTCGCGTACGGTGAGTTTCTGCGGCATGGAATGGCTCCCAGAGGTTATGATACCACCAGTGCGTGTGATTGACAATACCCTGTATGGGTTCTAGAATTGGGGCGTTGGGAACGAATACGCTACGCTAGAATGGACCTGGCACATTATGAGGACAGAGACAAGTCGCAAGACGGTGTTGGAGGCGCGGCGCGCCCGGGTGCGCATGCCGGCCACCCAGTTCTACGAGCAGATGCTGCCCGGCATCTTCATCGGCCTGGGCCTGCTGCTCATCTCGCTCATCCTAGGCCTGGTCGGCGCGCTGCTGGGTGTCGGCGCGTCGCGCACGCTAGATACCGGCCCGACCATTGGCGTCAACGCCGCGCTGCCCTTCCTCTCGACGGTCATCATGGTCGTCTTCGCCACCAGCGTCCTGTCGCGCTGGGCCGCCCGCCGCTCGCCGGCCTTCCTGTTCTGGGGCGTGGGGTTGACCCTGTTTGCCCTGGCGGCGCTCGCCGAGGCCTACTTCGCCGTGCGCCCGTTCAACGCGCCCATGTTCGTGCTGTGGTACACCGGCGGCGCGCTACTGTCGGCGGCCTGGATCGGCCACGGGACGTTTATGCTGCTGGTGCGGCGGCCGCGTTGGCGGCGGGCGGTGAGTGGGCTGTTGATAGCGGGGAGCCTGGCGGCGCTGGTCCTGATGCTGCGGACGCCGCTGGACGCCAGTCGAGCCGTGGCTGGGCTGCCGGTGAGCGAGTGGTATCGCAACGTGCTGCCGGTCGGCGCGCCCATCCGCCTGACGACGCCCTTCTTCAACATCTACGGCACGCTGACCCTGGCGGGCGGCGCGCTCTGGTCGAGCTACCTGTTCTGGCGCAAGCGCGTCATGCCCGACCGCGTCCTGGGCAACGTCCTGATCGCCGTCGGCACGCTGACCATCGCGTCGGCCAGCACGCTGACCCGCTTTGGCGTGGGGCAGTACCTCTACCTGGGCGAGTTGCTGGCGGCGGCCTTCATGTTCGCGGGCTTCCGCTTCGCCGCCGCCCCCGCCCCGGCCGCTCCGCAACCCGCCTCCGCTGAAGCATGACCTTCACCACGGAGGCGCAGAGGACACGGAAGACATGGGGTGATGGCCCCAAGACAACGACAGGCGCACCGAGCGATATTGGCTCGATGCGCCCAATGTCTTCCTGCTGACTACCGACTACATCCCCCTAGTAGTCTGACAACCCTAAGTTGCATCGTTCGTAGTAGCGGCTTCAGCCGCCCAAGTGCGACTAAAGTCACCACTACGAACTTGTCGTCTTAAGCTTGTCAGACCACTAGCGAGACCCGACGCCGAAGATGAGCGACTGGTTGAAGGAGCGGGTGTTCTCCTGCCAGACGACAGCGGGGCCGACCGCGCTGGCGGCGATGGAGGGCTTCGAGCCGAAGTTGTACATCTCCAGGTTCAGCCCCTCACCCCGGCTGACCAACTCCCACCGCTCGTGGCCAGGGGTGGCGTCGGCCAGCCGCTTGACCAGAATCAGGTTGAAGTTGCCCTGCTGCTCGGTCCACGTCACGTAGGGCGTGTTGCCAATGAAGGTGATGTCGGGGGTGGAAGCGTTGTTGAAGCGGCCCAGGTTGAGCGAGCTGCCCACGGGCTGCCAGTGTGTGCCGTCGAAGCGGCTGACGTAGATCTGGGTGTAGTTGCCGTCCGACTCCTGCCAGACGACCCAGGGCATGGGGGTGGCGGGGTCCTGCCCAGCCAGCGCGCCAGCGGCGACACGCGGGGCGGACGCGGGGCGGTAGACGTCACGGTTCAGGGCGCAGCTCTGGTTGGTCTGGCAGCCATTCATGCGCTCCCAGTGGAAGCCACCGGGGGCGGCGGCGTCAGCCACCGCGCGGGCGGCGAAGATGTAGGAGTTCCCCTCGCGGGCGTTCTCCTTCTCGGCCCATACGACCCACGGTTGAGCGCGGTTGGGACCGGCGAAGGCGATGTCGGGCGTGGTGGCGACCTGGTTGGTGTCCAGGTTCAGGCTCGGCTCGCCAGGGTAGGTCGTGCGGCCCACGGGCGTCCAGCGCACCTCACCCAGGATGCCGGCGCCCGTGGCGCGCTCGGCGCGAGCGACGTAGATCTGCGACTTGATGGCGATGGGGCTTTCCTCTTCCCAGGTCACCCACGGCAGCCGCTCCGTCGCCCCGGCCTCGGTCGCGCCCGTGGCGATGCGCGGGTTCATCGCGTTGCGGTAGGTGTTGATGTTGAGGCTCGTCAGCCCGCGCCCGTTGCCCCGGTCCTGGCCGGACAGGGTCCACATCTCCAGGCCGTTCATGCTCCCCAACTGGCTCACGAAGATATTCATTTTGTTGCCGACGCCGCGCACGTTCTCGGTCCAGGTGACCCAGGGCACGGTGCCCTGGCCGTTGATGACCGGCCCGCCCACGTCAATGGCCGCGCCGTCGGGATTGGTGCTGCGGTCGTAGTTCAGGCTGGTGGTGCCGCGCATGGACCACTGGCCGGTGGCGGGGTCGAAGGAGCGCACGACGATGTCCTGGAAGGGGCTGCCGAAGCGGCGGTTGCTGTAGGCGACCCAGACCTGGTTGGGCGAGGCGGGGCCGCCGACGGCGACATCGGGGGCGGTGGCGAAGTAGTTCAACTCACTGACGGTGAAGCCCAGGCGCTGGAGCGTCGGGCTATCGGCGGAGACCGTGAGGCTCGTGGCGAGGGCCAGCACGGCGACGACGAGGGGAATCCACCAACGGACGGAGACGCGACTCATGGGACAACCTGCCTTTCTTGACTGTACGATGTTCACGTTGGGTTTACATCGGGGTAGTCTCGTCGGGCAGGTTGTTTGTTACAGGAAATATATTGACGGTCGCGCAAGAACCTGGAAACTACGCCAGCAGGCGGTAGCCCCGGCCGCGTACCGTGGTCAGGAAGCGGGGGTTACGCTGGTCTGGTTCGAGCTTCTCACGCAGGCGGCCCACCAGCCGCTCGATGCGGCCATCGTCCACCGTGTCAATGTACTCCTGGCCCCAGACGGCCTGGACAATCTCGTATTTGTCCACAATCTGGTTGGCGCGGCCATAGAGCAGCATGAGCAGCTTGTATTCGAGTTCGGTGAGGGGGGGGATGGAGCGGCCATCCACGAACACGTCACCCGCCTCGACATCCACGCGCAGCCCGCTGCCAATGGGAAGCGTGCCGAGACGCTTGCGGCGGACGTAGTCGGTGAACGCCTGGCAGAAGAGCGTCGGGGCGTCGTCACTGCCGATGACGAGGTGGCGGCGGCGCGGCCAGTAGAGGATGGCGGGGTCGGGCACGGCGCCCGTCGCCAGGTCCATGAGGGCGTTCCGCTCGTCGTCGCGGTCTACGTCGTCCCAGAGTTTGTCGCACTCGGACTGGACGCCGGTATCGAGGGACAAGCGGTCGCTGACCAGGCGCCGCACGACGCGGCCTTGCTCCAGGGTGCGCGGCTGATCCCCCACCGCCTCGGCCAGCGCGACGGCGACGGCGCCGATGAGGCCGGGGTGGCCGTCGGCGTAGTGGCGAATGAAGTCGAGGTCGGCCTCGTCGAACTGGACGCCTTCCCGCGCGCCCCAGGTGCGGGCGGCCGCGCGCGCAGCCTCACGGCCCAGGGGCGGCAGCCAGTAGGTGCGGCGGTTGAACAGTTCGGCAAACTCGCCCGCGTCGCGGTCCTGGCGCAGATGGCCGAGGGGGCGGTCCAGGCCGACGACATACGAGAGGTGGGGGCCGTAACGGTCCTTGAGGGCGCGCAGGTTGAGGAAGACCTGGCCGTCGAGGGCGGGCACCAGGCCATCCAACTCGTCCAGGCCCAGGACCAATTGGCGGTCGTCGGCCAGGGTCAGTTCCAGGCTGCGGTTGAAGGCCAGGGCGTCTTCCAGGCCGCGCGCCGGACCGACGACGGTCGAGTAGGCGCGGGCCAGTTCGTCGCGCAGGCCGGGGTCACCGGCGGGACCGCCGGCCGCCGTCACCAGCCCGCGCAGCACCGACTCGTAGAAGCCCCGGCTGGAGCGTTCCGCCGCGTAGTTACAGTCCACGTAGACCCACAGGCGGTCGGTGTCGCGCGCTCCCGCCGCCCCAAAGAGGCCCCGCAGGAGGGACGACTTGCCCAGGTTGCTCATTCCCACCACGGCGCAGTCATGGCCGCTGGCGATGGCGTTGAGGATGAAGCGGGCTTCATCGCGCCGCCCCAGCGTGGCGCGTTCTATGGTGTCCAGAAATGAGTCGAGCACAGTGTCTCCGGACAGGGGGGTGGTCAGCGGCGGTGGTTGCATGGGAGTAACTATACTCCATTTCGTCGTGACGGCAAGCCCATGTGAAGATATCTTCGTGAATGAGGTGACCAGACCTTTAAGGTCGTGGAGACCCTAAAGGTCTGGCAGGAGGTCTAGTCCGCCTTGTTCGCGCTGCCCTTGCTGGCCGCGCCCAGGTCCACGCCCTCGGCGGCCTGGCGGGTGGCCTCGGCGGCCTGCTCGGCGGCGATGGGGCCACGGCCATAGGCGCGGGTCAGACGGCGCAGGCGCTCGTGGGCATCGGCGGGGGTGTGCGTCAGCCGCCAGCCCCAGTTGCCGCTGCCCTGGCCGGGCGTGTTCATGCGTGCCTCGCTGCCCGCGCCGACCAGGTCTTGCATGGGGAAGACGGCCCAGCGGGCGACGGACATGAGGGCCAGCCGAATCAGGTCCCAGTTGATGTACTCGCCGCCGGTGCCGGTGTACTCCAGGACGGCGGCCCGCTCGCCCTCGGGGGCTTTCCAGAACCAGCCCACGGTCGTGTCGTTGTCGTGGGTGCCGCTGTAGACGAAGCAGTTGGGGACGTGGTTGTGGGGCAGGTAGGGGTTCGACCCGTCGGTGGTAAAGGCGAACTGGAGCACGCGCATGCCGGGGAAGCCCTCGCCCTCCCGCAGGGCGTTGACATCGGGCGTGATGACGCCGAGGTCTTCCGCGATGATGGGCAGGTTGCCCAGGGCGCGGCGCACGGCCTTGAACATCTTGTCGCCAGGGCCGGGTTCCCAGGTGCCGTTGATGGCCGTCTCCTCGTCGGCCGGCACCCGCCAGTAGGCGGCGAAGCCCCGGAAGTGGTCGAGGCGGACGATGTCCACCCAGCGGAACGCCTGGCGGAAGCGCTCAATCCACCACTGATAGCCGGTCTCTTCGAGGACATCCCAGCGGTAGAGGGGGTTGCCCCAGAGTTGGCCGGTCGGGCTGAAGTAGTCGGGCGGGACGCCGGCGACGGCGGTGGGGCGGCCATTCTCGTCGAAGTAGAACAGTTCGGGGTGCGCCCAGGCGTCGGCGCTGTCAAAGGCGACGAAGATGGGGATGTCGCCGATGATGGCGACACCCTTCTCGGTGGCGTACTGGTGGATGGCCGACCACTGGCGGTCGAACTCGTACTGGTAGAAGATGTGGCGGGCGATGTCGTCGGCCAGGTCGCGCCGCGCCTGGGCCAGGGCGTCGGGCTGGCGGGTGGCTAGCTCGGCCGGCCAGTCGCTCCACGCCGACTGGTGGCGCTCCTTGAGGGCCATGAACAGGGCGAAGTCGTCCAGCCAGGCCTGGTTGGCGGCCTGGAAATCCTTGACCGCCCCGCGCTGCGCGGCGCTGGCCCCGTCACGGAAGCGGGCGTAGGCGCGGCGGAGGACCTCGTTACGCCAGGTGATGACAGGGCCGTAGTCCACGCGGTCGTAGGGGAAGGGCGGGACGGCCTGAAGCTCGTCGGGGCTGAGCCAGCCGGCCTGGCAGAGTTGGGCCAGGCCAATGAGCAGGGGGTTGCCCGCGAAGGCCGAGAAGGATTGATACGGCGAGTCGCCGTAGCCCGTCGGGCCGAGGGGCATGATCTGCCACAGGTTCTGTTCGGCGGCGGCGAGGAAGCTCACGAATTCGAGGGCCTGGTCACCCAGTTCACCGATACCGTAGGGGCCGGGCAACGAGGTCGGATGGAGGAGGATACCGCTGGACCGTGGCGTCTCGGGCCATTGACCCGTCAGAGACGCGACCATGGTGGAGGGGGCGGAGGGTTCGGGCATGCTGGTCACCTTCAGGGCAGGGTTAGGCGCGGCTGCGCCACAGGCCAATTATACCGCCGGGCGGCGTCTGGCACAAACGCACCCGACTGTCATGCTGAGCGAAGCGAAGATACGGTAATGGAAGTCAAGGGGCAAGAG
>CAZFUK010000166.1:0-3389 GCA_964522005.1 uncultured Anaerolineales bacterium
GAAGAGGCCGACGCGCGTTATCTCGAAGCGGTCCTCACGCTCCTGGCCGCTGGCCTACGGCTGCGGGAGGCGGATAACGTTCGACCGTCACCCTGAGCGAAGCGAAGGGTCTGCTCTACCTAAGACCGCGGAGCAGACCCTTCGCTTCGCTCGGCATGACATTTAGAGGGAGATACCTATGACCGACATCACGGGCGGTGAACTCCTGATTCGTAGTCTGCACGCCGAGCGGGTGCGGCACCTGTTCGCCATCCCCGACGGCACCTACATGATCGCGCTGGAAGCGCTGGAACGGCTGGGCGCCGAGTTGGACATGCACCTGGTCGTCCCGCGCCACGAGGCGGCCGGGGCGCATGCCGCCGACGCCTACACGCGCGTCACGGGCGGCCCGGCCGTCGTGATGGCCTGCGCCGGCCCGGGGGCGGCCAACCTGCTGGCGGGCGTGGTGTGCGCCGAGGCCGAGGGCAGCCCAATCGTCGCCATTACCACCATGCGCCGGGGCGAAATCTCCGACGACTACCGCCACCTGGGCGCGACCCAGTCGCCGCCGCACCAGGCGCTGTTCGCGCCCGCCGTCAAGTGGACGGGCCGCGTGAGCCACTGGGCGCATATCCCCGACATGGTGCGGCATGCCTTTCGCGTCGCCACCTCTGGCCGGCCTGGACCCGTCCATCTTCTGATACCGGAAGACGTGCTAAACCAGAAGGGCGACCTGGGAAGCGTCCGGCTCTGGCCGCCGGAGCGCAGCCGTGTCACTGAGCGGCCCACCGCCGACGCGGCTGCCGTCCAACGCGCGGCGCAGACCCTCGTGGACGCCAAGCTGGTCAATATCCACGCCGGGCAGGGGGCGAATCGGTCGGGAGCGGGCGAGGAACTCGTGGCGCTGGCCGAGCACCTGGGTAGCGTCCTGACAAACACAGTCAGCGCGCGCGGCGTCGTGCCCGAGGACCACCCCCAGTTCTTCTCGCCGCTGTGCCTGGCCTCCTTCGCGGCCCACAACCAGGCGAATACGGTGCTGGCGGTCGGGACGCGGCTGGGCGAACTGGCGATGTGGGGGCGGCCGCCGGCCTGGGGCGACCCGGCGGCGCAGAAGGTGGTCCAGATTGACGCGGACCCGGCTCACATCGGCCTGAACCGTCCGGTGGACGTGGCTCTGGTCGGCGACGCCCGCGCCGTGCTGGGGCAACTGCTGGCCGAGGTACGCCGCCTGACGCCGCCGCGCCGCCCGCACCCGGCCCTGGCCGGGCTGCGGCCCATGCAGGATAGCTGGCAGGCGGACCTGGACAAACCACTGGCCGACCCAGACCGCGAGCCGATGCTGAGCGGGGCCATCTTCCAGGTTTGTAACAACTTCTTCCCGCCGGACGCGGTCCTTGCCCTCGACGGCGGCAACACCGTCATGTGGGCCATGCACTACATTCGCCCGCAGGCGCCGCGCTCGGTCCTGTACACGGCTAACATGGGCTACCTGGGCACGGGGCTGCCGTTCGCGCTGGGAGCGCAGGTGGCTCTGTCGGGGCGGGCGGTCTACTGCGTCACGGGCGATAGCGCTTTGGGCTTCAACCTTCAAGAGTTGGAGACGGCGGCCCGCCACCGGCTGCCGGTGACCGTCATCGTGGCGGTAGACGGCGCCTATGGCATGGAGAAGTCGGCGCAGCAGCGGGTGTTTGGCCGCCCCGCGCCGTGGTTCGGCTCGGACCACGCGCCCGTGCGCTACGACCAGGTCGCCCAGGCGATGGGCTGCCACGGCGAATACGTCACCCGCGCGTCTGACCTGCGCCCGGCCCTCGAACGGTCCGCCGCGTCGGGCAAGCCGTCGGTCATCCACGCCGTGGTGGATCCGGTCGCCAATGTGGACCCGCCGGGCTTGTGGCTGTGGACCGCCGCGCGGTCGGGCAAGTTTGGCATGGGGTGAGGACGGAGGACCGAGGACGAAGGACGAAAGACCAATAGCCTTATTGGTCCTTGGTCTTTCGTCCTTCGTCCCCGCAAGCCAGAGGCACGTGTCCATGAAGACAATGTACATTGACCTGTCTATCCCGCGTATCGCGGTGACACGGGTGTTGGGGCGGCTGTCGCCAGCGGCGTACTTTGGGCCAACCTCGCCCCTCCACCTGGCGACGCTGCCCGACCCGCCGCTGCCCGCGTCAGGCTGGACCCGCGTGCGCAACCGGCTGTGCGGGGTCTGCGGCAGCGACCTGCACCAGATTTTCGTGGACGCCGACCTGGATGTCGCGCCGCTGGCCTTGCCCGCCCACCGCCGCATCTACCTCGGCCACGAGATGGTGGGCGTGGTAACGGAAGTGGGCGCGGACGTCCAGGACCGCAAGGTGGGCGACCGCGTGGTGCGCTGGGGGCGCGGCCACGACTGCGTCGCCCGTGGCGACCCCGCCCCTTGCCCGGCCTGTCGGCGGGGCCAGCGCGTCCTGTGCGAGCGGGCCTCGGAGGCGACCGTACACGAGGCGGTGGGTGGCGGCTTCGGCGATACGTTTGTGACCCCGGCCAGTACGCTGGTGCCCGTGCCCGACGACGTGCCCGACGCGGCGGCTATCTTTGCCGAGCCGGCCGCCGTCGCCATCCACGCGGCGTCGCGCCGTCTGCCCCAGCCGGGCGAGAAGGTTCTCGTCCTCGGCTGCGGCCCCATTGGCTTCCTGTTGATTCAGGCGTTGCGCGCCCTTCAACCCACGTGCGGCATCACCGCCCTGGCGCAGTTCGACTGGCAGGCCGACCTGGCGACCTGCCTCGGCGCGGAGAGTGTCATCTTAACCCGCCAGGACACCTACGCCGAAGTGGCGCAGCGCACGGGGGCCGAGCTGTACAGCGGGCGCGGCGGCAACCGCATGCTCATGGGCGGCTTCGACCTGGTGTTCGACGTGGTCGGGACGGGCGCGACGCTGACCGACGCGCTGCGCTGGACGCGGGCGGGCGGGGCTGTGGTCCTGGTCGGCGCGCTGCTCCACCGCCTGCGCGTGGACCTCACGCCGGTCTGGTACCAGGAAGTGACCCTGGTGGGTGCGGTCGGCCACGGCCAGTCGGTCTGGGACGGCGCCACCCTGCCCGACTTTGAACTGGCCCTGCGCTGGATGCAGAGCGGGCAGCTTCAGACCGCGCCGCTGCTGACCCACATCTTTCCCCTGGCCGAGTACCGCCGCGGCCTGGCGACGGCGGTGGACAAGCGGCGCTACCGCTCGGTCAAGGTAGCGTTTGATCTAACAACCTGTTGACCACAGGCGCGACTCCAGACTACAGGAGGAGGCTATGGCGACCCTGGCCCGGCAACCGCTATCCACCCGCCGCGAACGGTGGGCGTGGTATCTGTACGACTTTGGGAACTCGGCGTATGCGTCGGTCGTGGTGCTGGCCGTCTTCTCGGCCTACTTCAAGAGCGT
>CAZFUK010000166.1:3489-4663 GCA_964522005.1 uncultured Anaerolineales bacterium
GTCGGCTACCGCAGCGCCCAGGTCTTCTACGACGCGCTGCTGCCCGAAATCGCCGCGCCCGAAGAGATGGGGCGCATCTCCGGGAATGGTTGGGCCATCGGCACGCTGGGCGGCATCATCGTCCTGCTGCTCATTCAGCCGATTATGGCCGCCGTGGGTGGGGGAACGTTGGGGTCGCGCGTCTCCCTGCTGGTGACGGCGCTGTTCTGGGGGCTGGCCGCGCTGCCCATCTTCCTCTGGCTGCCCGAGCGGGCCAAGCGCCAGCCGCTGCCGCCCGGCGAGAGCTACCTGGGCCTGGCTTTCAAGCAGTTGCGGCGTACAATCCAGACGTCGGGCCGCTTCCGCGAGTTCATCAAGTTCGTGGCCGCCTTCCTGATCTACAACGACGGCGTGATGATGGCGCTGGACTTCGCCGCCATCATCGGCGCGGTGCTGTTCGGCATGACGCAGCAGGCGCTGGTCACCTTCGTCATCATCATCCAGGTGACCAACGTGGTCGGCGCGTTCGTCTTTGGCTGGCTGGTGGACCGCGTCGGCGTCAAACGCTCGCTCTACCTGGCAATTCTCGTCATGGTCGGCGCGGTCGTGGCGCTCTACCTGACGCAGACGCAGACGGGCTTCCTGGTCGTCGGCGCGGTGGCCGGCTTCGCCATGGCCGGCATGCAGTCGGTGAGCCGCACCGCCGTCGCCATGTTCGCCCCGCCCGGCCAGAGCGCTGAGTTCTACGGGCTGTTCGCGGTGGCCGGGCGGACCTCGTCGTTCATCGGCCCGACGGTCTACGGCATCCTCGCCGCCGAGGTCGCGCTCTGGCTCCAGGGCCAGGGGCAGACCGCGCTGCTGGCCGAGCAGGGCGGCCAGCGGGTGGCGATTCTGTCCATCGCCGTCTTCCTGCTGGTCGGGCTGGTCGTGCTCACCTTTGTCAACGAGCGCAAGGCGCATCAGGTGGCGCAGGAAATGGCGCTGGCCGAGGCGTGAGAGACCCCTCCCCCGACCCCTCCCCTGAAAAGGGAGGGGGGATGGGGACACTGGACCCCACCCCCAGCCCCTCCCCTACCAGGGGAGAGGGGCGGGGAGGGGTCCCAGGAGACATCTATGTATAACCTGAAGGAGCGAGTCGCCCTTGTCACCGGTGTGGGGCGGCGCGGTGGGATTGGCGCGGCGACGGCGCGGCGGC
>CAZFUK010000166.1:4763-9781 GCA_964522005.1 uncultured Anaerolineales bacterium
CTTGTCACCGGTGTGGGGCGGCGCGGTGGGATTGGCGCGGCGACGGCGCGGCGGCTGGCCGCCGACGGGGCCAGCCTGGTCCTGGCCGACCTGTGCGACGCCCCGTCGAGCCTGCCCCACGCGGGCCACGGCGCCTGGGAGGAACTGACCCTTATCGCGGGTGAACTGGAGACGGCAGGTGCGCCGGTCCTGCCGCTACGGGTGGACGTGGCGGACGCCCAGTCGGTGGCCCAGATGGTGGCGCAGACCCGCGAGCGGTTTGGCCGCCTGGACATCCTGGTCAACAACGCCGGCGCGGCCATCGGCCCGCTGCCGGTGCTCCAGATGGCCGAGGAGGCGTGGCGCAAGACGCTGGAGATCAACGCGACAGGGACCTTCCTGTGCTGCAAGCTCGCCCTGCCGCTCATCATCGCCGGGGGGCGCGGCGGGCGGGTGATCAATATGTCGTCGCTGGCGGCGCGGCGGCCCAAGCCGTTCATGGCGGCCTACGCCGCCAGCAAAGCGGCTGTCCTGGCCCTCACCGTGTCGCTGGCCCAGGAGGTCGGGCCGCTGGGGATTACCGTCAACGCGGTCCTGCCAGGCGATGTGGACACGCCCATGAAGCAGTGGGGCTTGCAGATGGAAGCCGCGGTCACGGGCCACAGCCACGCCCAGGTCGTGGCCGACCTCCAGGGACGCATCCCCCTCGGCCGGCTGGCGACGCCGGAGGATGTGGCGAACCTGGTCGCCTTCCTGGCGTCCGACGAGGCGAGCTTTATCACCGGCCAGGGTTACAACCTGACCGGCGGCCGCGAGTGGACGGGGCAGTAGCCGTGGACCTCTTGCTGGCCTACGACGTCGGCACATCGGGCACGAAGGCGGTCCTGGTCAGCCCCGATGGTCGGCTGGCCGCCACGGCCTTCGCTCCCTACCCCCTGTACTACCCCCGCCCCGGCTGGGCGGAGCAGGACCCGGCCGACTGGTGGCGGGCGGTGGGGGAGGCGGGCCGCCAGGTGTTGGCGCAGGCGGGGGCGGCGCCTGGGCAGGTGGCCGGGCTGGCCTTCGCCACCCAGATGCTCAACGTCGTCGCCCTGGACGCCCACGCCCAGCCGCTCGGCCGCTGCATTAGTTGGCTGGACAGTCGGGCCGACGACGAGGCGCGGCGGGTGATGCGGCTGCTCGGCGGGCCGACGTTGTTCGCCCAACTCGTCGGCGCGACGCTGACGGGCAAGGATCTGCTGCCCAAGTATCGCTGGCTCAAGCGCCACGCGCCCGACGTTTACCGCCGCGCGGCGACGCTGGTGGACGCCAGCGGCTATCTGCTCTACCAGGCGACCGGCCAGTTGGTCTGCGAGTGGACCTGCGCCAGCGTCACCGGGCTGTTCAACCTCAAGACCAAGACCTGGGACCGAGGCCTGACGCGGCTGATGGGGCTGGACCCGGCGCGCTTCCCGACGCTCGCGCCGTCCACGGCGCACGTCGGCGGGCTGACCGGCGGCGCGGCGGCGCATCTGGGCCTGCGGCCCGGCACGCCGGTCTTCGCGGGCGCGGGCGACGCCATGGCGGCGGCGGTCGGGTCGGGGGCGGTGGGCGAGGGCGAAGGGCACCTGTGCCTGGGCACGTCGGGTTTCGCGGGCATCGTGACAGGCCGACGGGTGACGGGCAAGCGGGGCATCGCCACGGTGCAGTCGGCGGACCCGGCCAAGCTGCTGATGATTGGCGAGACCGAGATGGCGGCGGCGTGTCTGGCCTGGGCGGCACGGGAGTTGTACGCGGGCGCGGCGGACGACGCGGGCGTCTTCGCGCGGATGGACGCCGACGTAGCCACGACCGCGCCGGGGGCCGACGGTCTGCTGTTCCTGCCCTGGCTGTATGGCGAACGCTGCCCGGTGGCCGATGAGCACGTGCGCGGCGGGTTCATCAACCTCAACCCCCGCCACAGCCGCGCCCACCTGGCCCGCGCCGTCTACGAGGGCGTGGCCCTCAACCTGCGCTGGATTCTGGACTCGATGGACCAGTTCTACGGCCTGCGGCCCGACCCGCTGCGGGTGATTGGCGGGGGGGCGCGGAGTGGGCCGTGGCTCCACATTCTGGCCGACGTGAGCGGGCGGCGGCTGGAGGTTGTGCCACAGCCGCACATGGCGGGCGCGGTGGGCGCGGCCCTGCTGGCGGCGGTCGGGTTGGGCCGTTATCCGTCGGTCGAGGCGGTCAAACCGGCCATCCAGGTGAGCCAGGTCGTGGAGCCTCAGCCGGCCCACCAGGCGGTCTACACCGACCTGTACGCCGCCTTCCGCCAGGTCTACCCGGCCCTGCGCCCCATCTACCGCGGATTGAACGCTTCAAAGCGGATTTGGACATGATTGGCAAGACTGGCCGCGTTTGACACCTGCTTAGTCACCCCTTTGACCGCGCCGCCTTATACTGGGGTCATCGTCTGAGCGCGACACACGGAAGGAGTAAGACTATGCGGCTGCATCCCTGGCTTAGCCTCGTCCTGTCTTTTGCGGTTCTCCTGGTGGTGGGTGGCGTGGTGAGCGCCTCAGGCCCTCGCCTCGACGGCGCCGACACCGTCGCGGCGGTCCCGAATGTCTTCACGTTCCGAGGCCGCCTTCAGCAGAACGGCGCGCCGGTCAACGGCACGTGCGATTTGCAGTTCGTCCTCTACAACGCTGGCACGGGGGGCGCCGACGTGGGGGGTGGCCCGCAGACCTTCCCCGCTCAGCGCGTGACCAACGGCCTGTTCACCGTCAACCTGCCCTGGGGCGACGTGTTCACGGGCGAGGACCGCTGGATCGAGCAGGCGATACGTTGTCCAGCCGGCGCGGGCAGCTACACCACCCTCGCCCCGCGCGAGCAGGTGTGGGCCACACCCTATGCCTTTGGCCTGCGCCTGCCCTTTAGCGGCCGCTTTGCCAGCAGCGATGCTCTCTTCAACCTGAGCAACAGCGGGACCGGCGGCGCGGCTGCCCTGTCCGTCGCCAACGCGGGCGCTACCGCCCCCGCGCTGACCGTCACGACCGACTCGACGCAGGCCAGCGCGATCTACGCCGAATTGACCACAGCATCGAGCGCCAACGGGCAGAGCGCGATTGTCGGAGCCAACAAGAGCACGACCAGCCAGGGGATCGGCGTGTCGGGCACACAGGACGGCAGGGGCTACGGGGTCTATGGCCGGGCGCCGGGAGGGATGGGCGTTTATGGCGAGGCAGACACCGGAATTGGCGTTTATGGCATGTCAACCAGTGGCACAGGCGTGTATGGCTACTCCCCCGTTGGGATCGCGGGCTACTTTACCGGTCATGTCGTCGTCAGGGGCGACCTGACCATCACAGGCGACGTGACCCGGAGTTTTCCCGGCGGGAACGCGCTTGCCCAGCCCATCGCCTACGCCACCATCTCGGCGGCGGGTACACTACTGGCCGGTACGCCGAACGTCAGCGTTACCTACAGCACCTTCAGCCGGCGCTACGAGATTACGCTGACCGACGAGGTCTACTATTCCTCCCGCTATATCACGACCGTGACGGCCGTTAGCAGCGCGCCCATCATCCCTTCGACCGACTACCTTGCCGGCAAGCTGCACGTCTATCTGCATGACCTGAAGGGCGCCGCGACTCAGAGCGACTTCAGCGTCGTGGTCTACAAGCCATGACCGTGTAACAGACCAGGGGTTCGTTGAAAGGACGAGGACAGATGGATACCAATGCTGTGGCGGGCATGTTCGAGCAGGTTGCCCGTATGTTGAAGCCCTACGGCGATGACTTCCCCCGCTACGCCCGGCTGCCTGAGAGCGGTGAAAGCCGCGAGGCGATTCTGGCGGCGATGGAACGGCTCAAAGCGGTCGAGCAGGAGCGCTGGAAGCAGGGCCTCGTGTCCGGGACGGTCTACTACCGCGACCAGGAGCACATTGACTTCCTGAACCGCGTCTACGCCCTCAACTCGTCGAGTAACCCGCTGCACCCCGACATCTGGCCGAGCGCGACCAAGTTCGAAGCCGAGATCGTGGCGATGACGGCGGGCTTGCTCGGCGCGGACCGCACGGGGGACGAGATTGTGGGCACGGTCACGTCGGGCGGCACCGAGAGCCTGCTGCTGGCGATGAAGACGTACCGCGACTGGGGCCGCGACACCCGGGGCGTCACCGCGCCTGAGGTCGTCGCCCCGACGACGGCCCACGTTGCCTTCGACAAGGCGGCCGAGTTGTTCGGCTTGCGCCTCGTCCGTGTGCCGGTCGGGCCTGACTGTCGCGCCGACGTGGCGGCCATGACCGCCGCCATCACGCCCAACACCGTCGCGCTGGTCGGCTCGGCGCCGCCCTACCCGCACGGCCTGGTGGACCCGATAGCGGAGCTATCAGAGGTGGCGCGGGAGCGCGGCCTCGGCTTCCACACCGACGCCTGCATGGGCGGCTTCATCCTGCCCTTCGCGGAGAAGCTGGGCTACCCCGTGCCGCCCTTTGACTTCCGCCTGCCGGGTGTGACATCCGTCTCGGCCGACACCCACAAGTACGGCTATGCCGCCAAGGGCACCTCGGTCTTGCTCTATCGCGGGGCCGACCTGCGCCGCTATCAGTACTTCGCCGCGACGGGCTGGCCGGGCGGCATCTACTTCTCGCCTACCCTGGCGGGCAGCCGGCCGGGCGGCTTGAGCGCGGCGTGCTGGGCGGCCATGGTGTCCATGGGCGAGGCGGGCTACCTGGCGGCGGCGCAGCGTATCCTGGTCACGGCGGCCCAGATCAAGGCTGCCATCCGTGCGGTTCCCGAACTGGAGGTCATCGGCGACCCGCTGTTCCTGATTGCCTTCCGCGCGCACGGCTTCAGCATCTACCAACTGGTGGAAGCGATGGCGCAGCGCGGCTGGCGGCTGGACGGCCTTGCCGCGCCGCCGGCCGCCCACTTCTGCGTGACCCTGGCCCACACTCAGCCCGGCGTGGTCGAACGCTTCGGCCAGGACCTGCAGGCGGCGGTGGCGTACGTGCGCGAGCATCCCGACGCCTCGGAGGGCATCGGGCCGCTGTATGGCATGGGGGCGTCGGTGGA